>DATHJA010000118.1:0-4796 GCA_035316475.1 Edaphobacter sp.
ATCCGGATACCAACTGGAATGGAAGTTTCCATCGTTGGCTTCATCCGGCCCTTTGGTATCCGGATAGGAGCTGGCATGGATCGGCTTGCCCGTCGCCAGATTGCGCGTCGTGATGACAACGTGCTCACTGATCTTTTCCGACTTGCCTGGATTCTTCCAAGCTCTGCCGATCTCCTCAAGCCGGGCCACGACATTAGGAGCCAGGCGTCCCTCGCGGGTCGGAGGCGCATTCAGAATCATATTGCAGTGCCTGCGATTGAGCGGCACCAGCCACTCGTTGACCACCGTCGCAGTCGGCTTCAGGCGGCCATGAATGTCCTCCTGTTTCCAGAACCACCCATCCGTGATGGTTACGCACGAGAGGGCTGGCACGTCGCTCTGTTCGGGGACTTTCTGCCCGGCATTCTGCTCGAATGCTTTTATATCCGAATAATAGAGACCGCCCGAAGGGTACTGGCTGGCGTTCAAATCGCAGATGAGGCAATTGGGCTGCATGCTTTTGATGTGCCTGTAAATCTCCTGGAACGGCACCTCTTCATACGTGATGCGGCTCCACGGCGCGTCCCAGCCATCAGTGATGAGAATATCGATCTCTCCATACTGGGTGAAGAGTTCCGTCAACTGGTCTTTGATGAGCTGCACTTTTTGAGGCGTGATGTTGGAGTGGCGAATATCATCCCGAAGCGAAAGGATCGAGTAGTAGAGGCCGACGCGCAGGCCGGCCTTGCGGAACGAGTCCACATAGGCGCGAACCACATCGATCTTGTGCGATGTCTGGCGAACGCTCGCACCTCGGGTCCTGGTCGGCCAGATACAAAAACCGTCGTGATGCCGCGTCGTCAGGCATCCCCAGGTCATATTGGCCGACCGCGCTGCCGCGGCCCACTGGTCGGTATCGAGAGCCGTAGGATGGAAGAGCTCAGGCGATGAGCTAGGGTCGCCCCATTCGCGATCTTGAAATGTCGCCATGTTGAAGTGCAGGAACATACCGAATCTCAGATCCACGAATTGCTGTTGCAACTCGAGCAGCGGTCTCCCGCGACGCAATCTGACGGCAGGCTCCTTGCCTTGTTCCGCAAGGATGGGCTGACCGGAAAGCATCGCTAAGGTTGCCGTTTCTGTCGCCAGCCGAAAGAAGTCTCTTCTTGTAGTCATAATTTTGGATTGCCGCCTGCCATTATATTTTGTAAATGAAATTTATATTTCATTTAAAACGTTCCCCGTACAGGTCAGACCGCAGTGTGCAACATCGAGTTCACACTCGATGAATCTTGAGTCGGCTCTAGTGCCTTGTCTCTGGCGGCGAAACTCTCGGATCTCCTCCCGGATTCCATCGCGGCTTGAAGTCTGAGTCGGAGAGCCAGCGGATCGGCCCGACCATCGATGCAATGGCGTTGGTCATGTGAGTAAAGTCGATGGTCCTGATCTCGTCGGAGGGCTTGTGATAGTCGTGATGGAGCCCGAAGCTCGAGACGGTTTGGGCGATGATCCCCTGGCGCGCGAGGGCGTAGTTGTCCGAGCGCTGAAAGAAGAGCTCCTTCGGATGCGGATCGTTGACCAGATGGGCTCCATGCCGTGCCAGCTCCGGGCCCAGGTTCGAGCGGTCGAAGCCGGTGAGCCACAGCGTGCCCTGAGGTACCGCCGGGTCGGGCCGTCCAATCATCTCGAACTCGAGATTAGCGACGATCTCTGAGACCGGCACTGGAGGATGTGCGAGAAAGGCTCGGTTGCCGAAGCCTCCCATCTCCTCGGTGCCGAAGAGGGCGAAGACGATGGTGCGCTTCGGGTGCTTCCCGGTGGCGAGCAGATGGGCGAAGGCCAGCACGGCAGTCGTCCCGGAGGCGTCGTCGTCGGCGCCGTTGTAGATCGCGTCGCCCTTCTCGTTGGCTGCTACGCCGAGGTGATCGAGATGCGCGGTAAGCAGGATGACCTCATCGGAAGCCGAGGTCCCGCGCAGAACCCCGACCGCATTCCAGGTCTCCGTGCGCGGAGTGTTCTCAAACTTCGACAGACGCTGCTGCAGCCGTTGGGGCAGGGGATTAGGAAGCTGGGATCTTTGAATATAGGAACCGTTGTCTCCGCCGGGTTCGAGGCCGAGGGCCTGGAACTGCGAGGCCGCAAAGAGGGCGGCGATGTGCTCGTCGCGTGTGGCCGAGCCCCGGCCGTGCAGCTCGTCCCCGGCAAGAAAATTCATGTCGGCGCGCACCTCTCGTTCCAGAAGGATGGGTGCTGTTTTTGTTTGTGGAGAGTCGAAGGAGTGGGCAGTTTTCTGTCCCGAGATCCAGAGAATACAAAAAAGAATTGTGATGTAAAGATATCGACGTCTGTCTACCGGCATGCGGGCGATTATAGATGAGGGTATTGTTGAACTGGCATTGCCAAGGAGCAAGAGGTTTTGAGGATGGAACAGGAGAGGCGTAGGGTCCAGGGAACAAGTGCACTTATGTTTGCGGCGACTTTGACACTGATGGGTTGCGGCAACTTTTTCGTTCCCCCGGACAACAGTGGAGGCGGTGGCGGTGGTGGCGGAAACACCGGAACGGCCAGAGTCTATGTCGCAAACGGAACGTCGGGCAACAATGGAACGACCGGCTCGATCTCCGGCTTCACCATCGGCACCGGAACGCTGACCGCGGTCCCGGGCTCTCCGATCGCTCAGAGCTTTGCTCCGGTTGCCCTTGCGGTCTCTCCTAACAACGCGTTTCTGTATATGGCCGGACCGAGTTCCATCAGCGTCTACGCCATCAATTCGGATGGCTCGCTGACGGCGAAGAACAATGGCGTGGCCATCACAGTCGTCTCCATCGATGTCTCCCCGGACGGGCAGTGGCTCTTCGCCCTGGATTCGTTCCAGCAGGTTCTGCACGAGTACCAGATCGACGCTACCTCGGGCGGGATTACTCCAAAAGCTGATGTGACGTATGACGCTCTGACCGGAACCATCGCTCCGCAGATGGTCAAGGTTTCGCCGACCGGCAATTATGTCTTCGCTGCGCTGGGCACCGGAGGCGACCGCATCTTCACGCTGGACACCGCGACAGGGACGACTACCTATGTCAGCGGGCTTCCACTGAACTCCACGAGTACGAGCGACAATGCTCTGACGGTCGACAGCACGGGAACGTATCTTTACGTCGCGCGAGGCGGAACGAACGGCGGCATCGCCGTGTACACGATTGGCGGAGGCGGCGTTTTGAACCCCATTTCGGGCTCGCCCTTTGCCGCCGGAAACCGGCCCTTCTCCCTCGCGATCGACAAGACGGGCAAATATCTCTACGCCGCCAATCGCACCGACGGAACTATCTCGGGCTACACCATCAGCACGGGCGCGTTGACGGCGATCTCAGGTTCTCCGTTCGTCAGCGGATTGCAGGTCAACTCGCTGGGGATCGACCCGGGCGGGACCTACGTGCTGGCCGGAGCCAACGGAGGGAATCCGGATCTTTCGATGTACAGCTTTGACGCGACGACGCCCGGCAAGCTGAATCTGGCGACAAGCATCGCGACCGACACGGATCCGGCAGGCGTGGTCGCGATTGCCGCCACTCACTGAGCGCAGAGTGATGGAACGGGTAACCCGGTCCAATTTGCGGCAGGCGCGGCGAAAACCCGCTGGGGTGTCAGTAATATGGAAGAGATACCATCTTGAAGGACGCGTTGGAGCACGGGGTTATCTTTTCCTCATCCAGACAGACCGGATTCAGAAAGACCGGGGAGCGGAGGCGGCGCGTTTGTTTTGCGTTGCTTGGGAGTGTGCTCCTGAGTGGATGTCTCGCCGTCGCCTTCAGTGGATGTTCGAAGCTTCGCCCCCGGCCCGAGGCCGAGTACGTCTACGTGACGGTGAAGCAGACCTACCTGCGCGACCGCGTGGCGGCGGTCTCCAACCGAACGGGAACGGTAGGGAACGGGGACAAGCTGCAGGTCCTCGAGAAGGGCCGTCGGTTCATCAAGGTTCAGACCCCCAAGGGCGAGCAGGGGTGGATCGACGAGAAGGCAGTCGCCACCCAGCAGATCTTCGACCAGTTTGACTCCCTGAAGCGGGACCATCAGAGCGACCCGGTCGTGGCCAGCGGCGTGGTCCGCGACGATGTGTACCTGCACATGAAGCCTGGGCGGGATACGGACCGGCTGTTCCGGCTGAACGAGGGCGAAAAGCTGAAGTTGCTGAAGCGCGCCATCGTGCCCAAGCCCCTGCCTCCAGGACAGAAGGCCCTGGCACCGTCGCCGGTTCCTGTCGCCCGACCGAAGGGAGTGAAGACAGGAAAAGTCGAAGATGCAAAGGCTCCAGCTGCGCCTGCGGAGCCCGTTGGTCCCGTGATGGAGGACTGGTGGCTGGTACGCGACTCCAGGGGTGATACCGGCTGGCTCTACGGCCGCATGATGGATGTGGACGTTCCGGAAGCGATCATGCGCTACTCCGAGGGGCAGCGCGTGGTGGGCGCGTATGTACTGGCGACCGTCAACGACCCGGAGGCGCCGCAGGACGACAAGAACATCCGCGAGTACGTCACGGTGTTGAGCCCCTACAAGGCCGGGCTGCCGTACGACTTCGACCAGGTGCGCGTGTTCATCTGGAACTTGAAGAAGCACCGCTACGAGACGGCCTTCCGCGAGCGCAATATCGAAGGCTACCTCCCGGTCGAGGTTAAGATGGCGAAGGATCCCTACGGAACCGCTCCCACCTCCATGGCCGTGGCTCCGACCTTCAGCTTCCAGGTGCTGTCCGAGGATGCTCCCGTGGTGATCCCCGACCCGGTCACCGGAATGATGGTTCCGACGAAGACCAACCTCAAGAC
>DATHJA010000119.1:0-3956 GCA_035316475.1 Edaphobacter sp.
AAGAACGAGATGTATTGGGAAAATCCGATACATCCTGAAGCGATCGACAGGGGCGAGCTGAAGAGGATCTGCCACGCGTAGAGAAACGAAAAGACGCGCCCCAGACCATGCTCACCATAGAGGTGCTTCAGATAGGCATAGGAACCGCCTGCCTCTGGGTACGTCGTTCCCAGCTCGCTCCAGACCATTCCATCGCAGAGCGATAGGGCCGCTCCCAATATCCATCCCAGCATCGCCTGTGGTCCGCCCATTGCGGCGACGATCAGCGGCAGAGTTACGAATGGCCCAACACCTACCATGCCAATGACGTTCAGGCCCAGCGCGGAAGACGTCGAAAGCCCACGCTGCAGTTCAGCTGGTTTATTAGGGGCCTGCGTAGAGCGATCAGCGCCCATCCACCCGTCCCGTCAGGCGTTCCTGTTCCTCTCGCATCGCGTCATGCGCCTCCGCGAGCCGTTGTCTTCTCTCTTTCGTCCATTGCTCGTCGGTAGCGACAGCCTCTTTGGCCCGCAGGATCTCCGGCCCCAGAACCTCTGCGGCCGGCCCGCCCGGTATTTTGCGGATCGCGACAAAGTTCTCCGCGCTCAGCGCACGGCGAACCGTCTCGCGCGAGAGGGTGTAACGTCCGTTCAGATCACGCAGCACGATGTCTGTCATTGCATCAGCATCGTAGGCGTCGCGCAACTCCCGCACCGCTGCGCTCACCATGCCATGGGCTGCGTGGAAGCTCATTCCGGTCTCGCGCACCAGTGTATCGGCCAGTTCTGTTACGGGAAGGAAGTTATCGTCCGCAGCGCGGGCCATCCGTGCCGTATTGAACTCAGCCCCGCCAAGCGCCCCGGTCAGCAGGCGGATGCTTCGTTCCGCATCGTCGAAGGCGGTATAGACCAGCGGCTGCAGGTCGTCCTCGGCATCGTTCATGTCTGCGAAGGGAGTGTTGTGCAGGCACCCCATCACTCCCTGAGCCTCCACTAGAGCCCGGCTTGCCAACACGCGAACATGCTCCAGCGGGACTGGGTTCCGTTTCTGCGGCATGATGCTTGAGATCTGCACATAGGCATCACTCAGCCGCAGATAGCCGAACTCCACCGTGCTCCATAGCAACAGATCCTGCACAAACCTTCCCATGCTGAGCATCGAGGTCGCCAGTACGCCGCAGCTTTCTGCGAGATAGTCGACTGCCGCGATAGCGCCATACGAGTTCACCTGCAGCCCGTCGAACCCCAGCAGCTCTGTCGTGTAGCTGCGGTCGATGGGAAAGCCGGTCGTCGTAATGGCACAGGCTCCCAGAGGATTGCGATTCACGCGCGCGTAGCTCTCGCGAAGGCGTTCCGCGTCGCGTTCCAGAACCTCGATGTAAGCCATCAGGTAGTGGCCCAGCGTGGTTGGCTGCGCAGGCTGATTATGCGTGTAGGCGGGCATCAGGGATTCACGATGTTCCCATGCCAGATCGACGAGGATTTGCCGAAGCCCCATCTGCGCCTCGAAGAATCCAAGCAGCCTGCTACGCAGCACCGTGCGGTACATTGTCAGGTCGATGTCATTCCGGCTGCGTGCCGTGTGCATCTTCCCCGCGACCTCTTCGCCACAGACGGAGGCCACCTTCTTTTCGAGATAGAAGAAGAGGTCTTCGAAGGTTCCATCGTATGGAGCGGCCCTGATTGCATCGCGGTCGAGAGCGTCGAGGGCGCGAATACAGGCAGCGGCTTCGCTCTCGGGCATAATCCCTTGCTGCGCCAGCATCAGCGTATGCGCGTACTCGATCTCCAGCAGGGGCTCCAGAAAGTACCGTTTTGCATCCGCGAATATGGGTGTTAGTACAGTATCGCGGTAGACCGGCGCTGGAAATTCAGGTTTCTGTTCGGGCTGCTTCATTAGCTTCTTTTCTTCTTCCAAGGCGAAAAAAGGCGGCGTAAACCATTATCCGTTTACGCCGCCAGAGTTGACTACCAGCGTGCTGCGACGCCGAACTGAACGATACGGGCCTCGAGCACTGAGCTGCGAACGATAGTCGGTGGCGCCCCAGTCGAAATACCTGTTGTTGCATTGACGCCCTGCGTCGTGGCTATGCCGGTTACGTTGGTATGGTTGAAGATGTTATTCGCCTCCAGCAGGAACGACGTCGAGAGGCGATCGAACAACTTGGGGAAGGTCCGCGTGTAACGTCCATCGATCTGATAGACGTTTGGCGAACGCACGGTATTTCTTCCCACAAATGCAGGCCGTGTGACACCTTGCGTCGAGGAATCTCCATTTAGCGTTACACCTGTCAGAACACTTGCCTGGTCACCCGAGCTGACATTGGCCAGCAGCGCAATCATGTTATGGTTGGCCGCCGAGTTCAGGAAGCGGTTGCTCAAAGTGAATGTCGGCTCCATCACCGCGGTCAGGTTGAACGCATTCGGATGATTTACGCTGCTGTTGGCGCGGTCGCGCTTGAGGTTGGTCGGGTCTTCGATGCCTGAAGAGGCTGGAGCTATCTCAAACGTGTTCACCTCAGGGGCATCTGAGATCGTGTGCGACCATGTGTAGTTCGCATTGATCTGGATGCCGCGAGCTAGCGAGCGAGTGTAGTTCACGATAAGTGCGTTGAAGCTGCTGTTTGCTCCCGACTCAACCTGGCTAATCTGATCGAACCGCGGATCCACACGCGAAGTTGCATTGACCGCGGTGTCAAAGACAGGACGACCATCCGCCAGGAACCGAATCGGATTTTTGACGTTGATGTTGTGCTGGTACATCAAATTGCGGCCGCTCGTCATGATATAGCCCAGCATGAACGTGTCATAACGGCTGAACTCATGCGAGAGCTGCATTGTGGCATTCCAGGTGTATTCGTTCTTGAACGTCGGCGATACAGTGGTGACATTTTGGCGTGTGCCTACTCCGCTTGCGGGAATATTCGGGAACGCGAGAGGCCCAGTTGTGGCGCCCACAGGCTGCGTGATTGTAAAACTGTTGGTGCGATTCGATCCATCCAGATTCAGTGCGTTGAACCAGAGGTTCGTTGGAGTCGATTGATAGAACATACCGGCCGACGCTTTCAGAACCGTTTTGTCATCTAGCCGGTATGTCGCACCGAGGCGAGGTGCAAAGTTGGTATTCGGCGTATTGAAGTGTTGCGAGTTTACGAAGGGTGCATTTGGATTCGCCTGCGGTCCCTTGAAACGGTCATAGCGTCCACCGTAAACAACCACGAGCCTTGGTGAGAGTTGCCAGGTGTCCTGAATGTAGGCCCCGAAAAATAAAGATGCATACCCAAGCCCGTTCTTGTCCTGCTGGCTCGCAAACTGGCTATAGGCGTAAGGATTGGTTCCATTTTTGGCTGCGAGATAGTCTGCGACGCTACGAAAGGTGTAGGTATTGAAACTTACAATACGCTGACGATTGATCAGCTGCGCCAGGCTGAATCCGCCCTTGATCGTGTGGGCTCCGCGAACGTAGGTTACGTTCTCGCTTCCGCTGGGGACCTTGTCGGTGTACTGATCTCCGCCACTGTTGGATGCTCCCAGAGCCGCGATGTTGGTGATGATAATGGCTGGATCGGTTCCACCCTGTGGTCCGGGGAAGTGCGAGTTGTTGCGGAACGGCCACGAAAATCGAAGCTCATTCACCAAATGATCGTTGATCGTAGAGGTCAGCTGCATACCGATCACGTGTGCGCGATCCAAAAAGTCGACGCCGGTGCTTCGCGTATTGATGCCGCCCACCTGCGTGTTGAAAGGGAAGTCGTTCTTGAAGTAGTTATAGCGGATGAAAAGAGAGTTCTTCTTGTTTATGGTCCAGTCGCCCCGTCCCAGCACGAAGGTGCCGTGCAGCAGACCGGGCGCCGCTGCAACCTGATCGGGTGGCAGCCCGAGCGCCTGGATATTCGCCGGTGTGATCGTGACCGGGGCAGGTTGGCCGCGCACCACGTGCTCGTACGACCCAAAGAAGAACAGCTTGTCCTTGATGGC
>DATHJA010000120.1:0-10229 GCA_035316475.1 Edaphobacter sp.
AAAACCCACTTCATCTCCGCGTCTCTAAGTTGGGGCGCGGTAAACCGGTACAGGATAGACAAACGTTTGTCTTGATCAGCTATGAAACTGCGCCTGCCATTAAGCATGATCGGAAGAATCTTCGTCAAGTCCTCATTTCGCTGGAAAGATTTCCTGAAGATAGTAAACCGCTAAGAAACTGGCACAGACTGTTTTATCCCAGCCTCGAGAATTGGTCTGAACACTTCGGATATGAGTTCAAACGTTTTATACGCTTGTTCCCCGAACTCTCAGACTCGCCTGTATTTGCCGGAATCGCCCGCCTCACCTGCCGCGAAGAGATCGAGGAGTCATAGTCTGAGAGGTGTCGGCCTTCCATCGGCGATCTTTGATTCCGTCGCCTCCTCATGTGTTCCAATCGGGATCAAAAAAGTTAACTTTGTGCCTGTAATTGAATCTGCCAGCAAGTTCCTCGGCCTCTCATCCTGTCGTAGTTCGGGCCGCGTCCCCTGGACCCCAAAGCCTTCCAGAGACTTCTCCTCGCCACATTCTTACTTTTGGAGCGAAAAACGGGTCGCTCGCATGGTCTATCCGCATCTTATCTGTAAGGTTTGATTACTGAGCCGTGGAGATCCCATCGACCATGACGTTTTCCCTGCAGGGGCAGACGACCCTTCGCCTTTCGCATTCCGTTGCCGCCTTGCTTCTTGCGACAAGCTTCTTCAGTCTCTCCCGATCCCAGGCTCAAACAGGTGCTTCCGGTGTGACCACAGAAACGATCCAGATTGATGCCAATGCACAGACAACGCCGTTTCCCCATTTTTGGGAGCGAACCTTCGGCTCCGGCCGGGCGATTCTCTCGCTGCGCGACAGCTACCGCAAAGACATGCGCTCGGTAAAACAGGTCACCAACTTTGGGGGGGTTCGCTTTCACGGAATCTTTCATGATGAAGTGGGGCTGTATGATCCAGACCGCAAGCCAATCCAGTTCGCGCAGATGAAGAATACCGCTCCCACGCAGTCTGAGAACACCGGCATCTATAACTTCTCGTACATCGACCAGATCTACGACGGCCTCCTCGATGAGGGCATCCGGCCCTTTGTGGAGCTGAGCTTCATGCCGAAGAAGATGGCCTCCGACCCGGACGCGCTTCATGCCTTCTGGTACAAGCCGAATGTCTCTCCCCCGCGCGACTACACCCAGTGGGACGCCATGATCACCGCCTTCGCGCAACACCTCATCGACCGCTATGGCCTGGACGAGGTCTCGCACTGGAACTTCGAGGTATGGAACGAGCCCAACATCGACTTCTGGAGAGGGAAACCTGCCCAGGCGAGCTACTTCGAGCTTTACGACCACACCGCCCTCGCGCTCAAGAAGGTTAGCCCGCGCCTGCGCGTCGGCGGACCCTCTACCGCACAGGCAGCATGGACAGGCGACTTCCTGCGGCACTGCAAGGAGAAGAACATTCCGGTCGACTTCGCCTCCAGCCACGTCTACGCTAACGACACCGCCAAAGACGTCTTCCACACGGATGAGACGATTCCTCGCGATCGCATGGTCTGCCGCTCCGTCCGCAAGGTCCACGACGAGATCACCGCATCCCCGCTGCCATCCACCCCGCTTATCTTCAGCGAATATAATGCAAGCTACGCCAACGAACCCAACGTTACCGACACCATTTACATGGGTCCCTGGCTAGCGACCACCATCAGCCAGTGCGACGGCCTCACCGAGTCCATGAGCTACTGGACCTTCTCAGACGTCTTTGAAGAACAGGGCGTCGTAAGGACTCCCTTCTATGGAGGATTCGGCCTGATCGCGGAAGACAACATCCAGAAACCCGCGTTCCATGCCTTCGCCATGCTCCACGAGCTTGGCGACCACAGGTTCTCCGTCGCCTCTGACTCCGCTCTGGCCACGCGCCGCGCTGATGGCACCATCGCCGTTGCCCTGTGGAACTATGCTCCGCCCGACGGAACTGGAGCGTCGTACACGAAGCCTCCGGCCAGCCGGGGATCTGAACGGGCATTTTCCGTAAAACTTACGGGCGTCTCCGCACACACGACCGCAACCATCCTCCGGGTCGATGAGACGCACGGCAACGTCATCTCCACCTATGACGCCATGGGCCGGCCCGCGTTTCCCTCCCGCGACCAGATTCTCAAGCTACGCGAAGCCGGGAAAGCCGCCCCTCCAGAACATACGAAACTGAGCAACGGAACCCTTACGATCCAGGTTCCTCCCCAGGGACTTGCTGTTGTCCTCATCGGCAACGGAAAGGCAAAGCGCTAAACTTCATAGTGTGGGGCAGTCTCAAATTTGATCACGGTGGCTCCAGCATGAAGGCTGTCCCCTCTCGTGGGATCACGCGGCGAAACGCGACGCAACTGATAGCCGGCTCTCTTCTCTCTGGCCTCGCCCTTCCGTCTGCGCTGGAAAAGGCGGCACTGGCTGCACCGCGGACCAGCCCTCTTACCCCGGATGCCTCAGCCTTCCTTGACGAGATGGAGCGCCAGGCCTGCCTCTATTTCTATGAGCAGGCGGACCCCGCCACCGGCCAGATTCTCGATCGTGCAAACAACCGAATTCCCGCCGGTCAGATTGATCCCCGCTTTGCCTCCAGCATCGCCGCTACCGGGTTCGGCCTGACAGCGCTCTGCATCGCCGACAGCCGAAAGTATCTTCCCCCTGACCAGATACGGCGCCGTGTACTCGCCACGCTGCAGTTTCATCTGAGGCCCATGCCCACCGAGCACGGCTTCTACTATCACTTCAACGACTTCAAGACCGGCCTGCCGCTGCTGAACATCGAGGTCTCGCCCATCGACACGGCCATCCTGATGTGCGGAATCCTCACCTGCCGCGCCTACTTCAAAGACCCGAAGATCACTGATCTGGCCACACAGATCTATAACCGCGTCGACTGGCCCTGGATGCTCAACAATGGCAAGGCCTTCGCGCTCGGCTGGCTTCCTGCTACTGGATTTCTCACGCCGCGATGGGATCATTATGCCGAAATGATGATGCTCTACCTGCTTGCCATCGGCTCACCGACCCACCCCATTGACCCATCTTTCTGGAAAAACTTCTCCCGCCCCCGGGTCAGGTTCGAAAAGTTCAATTACATCAGCGGCCACGATCCGCTCTTCATCCATCTCTACTCCCATGCGTGGTATGACTTTTACCGCAAACGCGACTCCTACGCCGACTACTTCGTCAACTCCGTCACCGCCGTGCGCGCCCACAAAGCCTTCTGCATGAGCCTCAACCGCGGCTATAACGACGACTACTGGGGAGTCACCGCATCGGACTGGATGCACGGCTACACTGCCTGGGGAGGACCGCCTCTGATGGGCCCGATTGACGGAACCGTGGTCCCCTGCGCGACCGCAGGCGCCATGCCCTTTCTACCGGACGAATGTCTTCGCGTTCTGCGATCGCTGAAAGAAAAGTTTGGTGAGTACGCATGGGGAAGATACGGTCCCTGCGACGCCTTTCATCCGGCGCTGGCCTGGTACGACGCGGATGTCCTCGGCATCGACCTCGGCATCAGCCTTCTGATGATCGAAAACTTCCGCTCAGGCTTCGTCTGGAACACCTTCATGCGGAACCCCGAGGCGACACATGCCATGAAGGTCGCGGGATTCCGCAACTATTAGCTAGCCACTGATACGAAACGATTCCTCTTCTCCGAGAGACGCTAAGCCACCTTTGCCGCTCGATCCCCTTCAGTGGCCGTCTCTCCCGGCTTGTTGACGACCGCTTCGTCCAGCGCCTCGCGAGACTCCTTGCTGAGAGGCTTCTCGTGCAGCAGCAACTCGGTTGCGCGCACAATTGGAGTCGCATGGAACCATCTCTGAAAGGCTCCGTCGCGCAGCAGATTCGTCAGCGCCAACAGGCTCATCCCTTGATGGTGAGCCATCCACGACCGCACCATCTTCGGTTCGCGCCCTTGCGTGTAGTCGGCGGCTTCATAGAAGCCGTAACCGCCAATCCAATCCATCGACGCCATTCGCCGAAGATTCTCGATCGCCTCATCCCGTAAGAGCGGCAATGCAAGGAACGTCGAGTAGGGCGATATCACTGGACCATCTTCTGCGCCATACTTCAAGGCTACCTTGGGGATTCCCCATGCCTGATAACCATAGCGGCCCGAATCATCCAGCTTCGCAAAACCCGACTCCGAGATCCCCCACGGCATATTTCTCACATGATCGCGTTGAATTCGGACCGCCGACTCAAGAGATCGAGTAATCAGCGTATTTGGATAAGGCCTCATCCAAAGCGCGGGCATCATGTACTCGAACATCGTTCCCGTCCATGACAGCAGGCATGCCTGCCCCTTCACCAGGACATGGGAGCGGTCCAGCCGGAACCACGACGACTGTTCGATATCGCCCTTCGCCACCGCAAGGAAGAAGGCCATCCTGGCCTCCGAAGCCAGCAGGTCGTAGCATGCACCATAAAGCTCTCCGGTCACACCGTCATAACCAATCGAGAGCAGGTTCCGCGACTTCACCAACAGGAATCCATACTGCATCGCATCGGCATTACGGTTGGATCGGTCAGCAATCGACACCAGGTCCTTGCACAGCTGCATGATCCGCTCCCTCGCCGCGGGAAGCAGCCCGCGAAGCTCCGCGGCCAGGCCCTGCAGCTGGGCGCTTCCGGAGACCGTCGCAAGCCTGGCCTCCAGCTCCCTTGCATACCCTGCGGCCTTCGCAAGCGTAAGCGGCTCCGGCTGAGGAACCAGCGTTGCTCCCTGAAAGAGAGCTTCGAATCGCGACGACAGCCAGGGAGCGTACGCATCCGCAAACCTCACCCACTCCAGGCGGCAGCGCTGTTCCTCTTCCTCAGCCCAGTCTCCGGCTCGCGTGGCGGAGTCGGCTCTCCGGCTCGAAAGCCACTCCTCCGGCAGCAATGGCCTCTTCAGCATCTCCAGCACTCCGGACTGCAACGAATAGAACGATGCCGCAAGGTTTCCACTATCGACTGCCGAGACGATACGGGGAGAGATCGGCTGCAGGCTTTCAATGTCGTACCAGTTGTAGATGTGGCCGCGCTGCTTTTCGAGTCGATCATACGTATTCAGAGTCCCCAGCGTCGCCTCGACAAATTTGTCCGGCGTAAGGAAACCGAACTCGCATGCGGCCTGGCGAGCATTCACCAACATTCCCAGATTCGTCGGAGACAGCTTCCTGACCTGGTGCATGTTCTTTTCTTCAACGTTGTCGGGGACCAGCCAATGGTTCTCCGGTCCTCCGAACTCCGCGAAGTAGCGCCAGATCAACAGCGCCTGCCGTCGAAGGAATTCCATATCCGCCGCCTTCAGAGGGCCTTCCACCGTACGCGGCGGCGAATTGAGCCACGCGGCGACCGCCGGGGCCAGCGCCCAGAGCACCAGCACAGGCGCAGCCGCGAAGAGCGACTCGGGGCGCGCAAGCGCAAGTCCCATCGCAATCGTCAGTGAGATGACCGGCGACAGCTTCAGATACATATCAAGAGAGCCGCGCCCTCCATTCGACTCCGACTGTGCCGCCGTCTCCCAATCCAGCAGGTTCTTTCCTGAAAGAAAGATCCGGATCAGCGAGCGCACAATCGCATCCAGCGACAGCAGCATGTGATGCGGAAGAAAGATCAGGTTCAGCAGCGTGATCGACAGTGAAGAGACGAAGGTGACCATGCCGTCGCGAAATGCCGCGAAGCTTCGCTTGAATATGGCGCGGCTCGCATTGAATCCAAGCTGCACCAGACCGGGAAGAAGGATCAGCAGCAGAACCGTAATGGTCCAGTAGAGCGCTCCACCCGGCAGGAAGAACCAGCCAAAGACAAACAGCAGGAACGCAATCGGCTCAATCAAGCTGCGCCGCAGGTTATCGAGGATCTTCCATCGCGAGATCGTGCTGATCGGGTTCAGCACCAGCCTGCCTGATTCATCGGGCACGGTATTGAACAGCCAGCGAAGAATCTGCCAGTCCCCCCGCACCCACCTGTGCTTGCGCTTCATGTGCGCCGAGTAGTGTGACGGGTAGTCGTCGATCACCTCTATGTCCGACACCAGGCCGGCACGCGCGTATGACCCTTCAATCAGGTCGTGCGAAAGAAGCGCATTGCGGGGGAAGCGGTGATTCAGAACCTGATGAAAGGCGCTTACATCGAAGATGCCCTTGCCGGTAAAGATGCCTTCTCCAAACAGGTCCTGGTAGGCATCCGAAACCGCGCGGGCATATACATCGAAGCCGGTCTCGCCGGAGTACAGCGCCGCCAGCCGCGAACGCGACGCTGACGACACGCTGACGCCGACGCGCGGCTGCAGGATTCCGTATCCCGCCGTTACAACGCGCAATTTGGGATGAATGATCGCCCGGTTCAGCGGATGAGCCATCGTTCCGATCATCCGCGCCGCGGTGCCGTGTGGAAGCTGCGTGTCGGAGTCGAGCGTAATCACGTAGCGAATGTGCTCAAGCACCCCCAGAGGGCCGGCCTTTCGCGGAAAACTGTCGTGCTCTTCCTCGAGCAGCCGGTTCAGGTCCAGCAGCTTGCCGCGCTTCCGCTCCCAGCCCATCCACACTCCCTGACGAGCGTTGAAGGCGCGATGACGGTGCAATAGAAGAAACGACCCCGCGCTCCGGCCTGCATACTTGCGGTTCAGGTCGTCGATAGCCCTTGCCGCAAGATCGACCAGAGAACCTTCGTCGATCTGCGGGGGGCGAGCCGCCGTATCCGGCAAGTCCGTTAACAAAGCGAAATGAAGGTTCGGATCCGGGTTCGAAAGGTAGCGCGCCTCAAGTTCGCCCAGCAGGTCTTCTACCTGCTTCTCGCTCAGCAGCAGCGTCGGCACAACCACCAGTGTCGCCGCCTCCTGCGGAATGCCCTTCGAAAAGTCCAGCTTCGGAAGAGCCTCTGTCTTCATCAAGCTTGTGACGATTCCGTTCACCAGGTCCACAGCTCCCTGCGTCGCGGGCAGCAGGGCCAGCAGCAGGGCCGCCATCACTGGCCAGAAGTCGTGGCGCGGGACCAGAGGAAGGATCATCGCCGTAATCAGCAGAAGAGCCAGCGTGAAGGTCCCCAGCGTATAGAACTCTTCGTTGTAGGTTCCGATCAGCTCGCGCAGCCGCTCCATCGGCGTGGGGCGAAATCCGATGCGCAGCTTGAGCTCGCGCACCCCATCGGCAAACAGGTAGTAGCCGATGTGCGACTTCCGCTTCGCCATCCGCGGGTCCGAGTACTCGGTTCGCTCGGCCGCCTGTGCCAGCTCCAGTGCTATCTGCGCCGTCTGAACCTCGTTCGTATCGGCGTGCCGAGCCAGCTCCGCGATACGCAGCCTGTATGCTGCGCGCGTCTCCTCCTCCATCCGTCCGAAGACTCCGCCAGGGTCCAGGCGGAGCACGGCGTCAAATGCAACCAGCGGCTCGAGGATATCTCTCCACTCGATCTGGTTCATGCGCCGCAGGCTGTGAATCGACGCCGAAAAAGGAGACTCCTCGATCGGAGGAAGCTCGCCCGCGGCGAAGGCCGCATCCGCACGGTTCAGGATGAACTCAAGCTGGGAGATCTTCAACGCCTCAGGCAGCAGCTCGATCTCCCTCAGGCGCAATGCGTGGTGCCTCTGCATCTGCTCGACATAGATGGAAAGCGATCGTGGAGACCATATCCCATCCACGGCAGCCAGATAGCTTCCTGCCAGATGGATCACCTGAGGAAGCATCCCCGCCGGGGGAAGATCGGCAATCGGAACCTCGCGGAAGGTGCTAGCCGCGCTGTCGCCGCGTGGTATCACCGACTCGAACATGCGCGCGCTCTCCACCAGCTCCAGCTTCGGCGTCAGCTCGGTCGTCGAAGTTCCCTGCTTCCAGACCGGTACCCGCGAGGCAAGCCACTTGCGAAGATGATCCAGGTAGCGCACCAGATCGTCCTGGCTCTTTCCCGGAAGCTGCGAACGGAGACGATACGCAAGATCGTCGGCGTGCCGGCGCAGCTCCACTTCGCCGATCGTCGGCTCTTCGGGCAGACCGGTCGCGGCAGTCTCCTGGACTGGTGCCGTCAAAGGCGTCGTGTGCGCCGGCGTGAGGTCTTCAGACAATGCCATCGAATCTCTGACTCAACTCTCTGTTGGTAAGATGTCGCAAATAAAACCAGAACTGTCTCTTCGGATGTGAAAGTTTTCAGGCTTACCTGTAACTTGCCGCCTGCATTTCGAACATCCCTGCGTAAACTCCACCCGCGGCCATCAACTGCTGGTGGTTTCCCTCTTCGATCAGGCGTCCACCTGATAACACCACAATGCGATCCGCCATCCTGACCGTCGAAAAGCGGTGCGAGATCAGCAACGCCATCTTACCCTCGGTCAGCTCGGCAAACCGCTCGAAGACCTCCAGCTCGCTCCGAGCGTCGAGCGCCGCTGTCGGCTCATCCAATATAAGTAATTGCGCATCACGCAGATAAGCCCTGGCCAGGGCGATCTTCTGCCACTCCCCCCCCGAAAGCTCTACGCCGCCTTCAAACCTGCGGCCCAGCATCTGGTCGTATCCGCCTGCCAGCTTTTCGACGACAGTATCGGCCAGGCTTTTGTGCGCGGCCAGTTCGATCTCCGGCTGGCTGCTGACACTTTCTATGTTGCCGATGGCGATATTTTCGCGCGCCGTCATCTCAAAGCGCACAAAGTCCTGAAAGATCACCCCGATATTCTTGTGCAGGTCCTCCAGCGAATACTCACGCAGGTCCACGCCGTCCAGAAGGATCTGCCCTTCAGTCGGGTCATAGAGGCGCGTAATCAGCTTGACGACGGTCGTCTTACCCTGCCCGTTCTCGCCGATCAGGGCAATTCGTTCGCCACGGCGCAGCTTCATGTTGAAGTTCTTGAGCACGGTGCGTGTCGTTCCCGGGTAGGCAAACGATACGTTCCGGAATTCGAACCCTTCCGTGATCTTCTCCGGAATCCTCCGGCCATTCGGATTCGGGTCCACTGTCGACTTCATCTCGAAGAAGGCCAGCAGGTCCGTCAGGAACAGCGCCTGATCCGCAATACCCGACGCCGTCGAGAATACCTGTTGCAGGTTCGAGCTTGCCTGCTGAATTGCCGTCGTCAGAAAGTAGAACTGGCCGATGTCGTACCGTCCTCCCAGCGTCCGCCAGATGACATACACATAAGCCCCGTAGTATCCCAGCGTTCCAATCATTCCCAGCAGTCCGCCGATAAACAACTTCGATCGCGCGAGCGTAACGTCCTCGCGATAGATCTGGCTGGCAAGCGCCTTGAAGCGATCCGTAAAGAAGCGATGCAGGCCGAAGAGCTTTACTTCCTTGGCACCTTCGCGGCTGCCGGCTACCTGACGCAGATAGTCCATCTGCCGCTTCGCCGTCGTTTGGCGAAAGTTCTTCGCATAGCCGAGGAAAGCAAAGTGAGTCTCCCCCACGAAGGAAGGAAGCACACCAAAAGCGAGCAACAACACAAGCCACGGCGAAGCCAGCGCCAGCGCCGCAGAAAAGACGAGCGTCGTGATCACCTGCTGGATCAGCCTGCCCAGCTGCTGGATCAACACCAGCCGGTCGGTGGCCTGCACCCGCGCCCGCTCTAGCCGGTCGTAGAAGACCGGATCCTCATACGTCGTCAGGTCCAGGCGCGCCGCCTGATCCATCACACGCACGCTCACATGCTGGGTATAACGATTGGCCAGCAGAGCGTCGGTATAGTCGATAGCGCGCATCAACAGTCCGAGCAGGACGTTCAGTCCGACCTCGATTGCAACCAGAATCCAGAAGTTCTCAGACAGCTTCTGCCCATGCAGAACATTGGTAATGCTATTAAGAATGGCTGCCGCAATCTTTGCGATGCCAAAAGGAAGCAGCGCGACAAATACACGCAGGATCAGACCCCAGGTAACGACCCAGGGACCGGACTCCCACAAGATGTGCAGCACAGGGGGAACATTGCGAAGCGCCCGCAGACGCTCCAGCCAAGGGCTCTGAGTTTTTGCAGGACGTAAAGGTTCAGTCATATCTAGTCTTTATAGACAATAATCTCCCCACAACTTTATTGGATGGATGCGCAAATCTCCTATGGCGTTGGATATCCGCAGACCTGATGGCGAGCGACACCATTCGTCATCGCTCGCCGTCTCTTGCGGACCTGGAGTGCACGAAGCTACTTCTGGGTAACCCGAAGCGCGATCCTGCGATTCTTCGCTCTTCCTTCCTCTGTCGCGTTATCTCCTACCGGATACTGGTCGCCGTATCCCTCCGAAGC
>DATHJA010000121.1:0-2908 GCA_035316475.1 Edaphobacter sp.
ACGGCGACGGCGGCGATCTGCGGCATGCTGCCGCTGGCGTTTGCTCTGGGCTCCGGCTCGCAGATGCTTCAGCCGCTCGCGATCGCTGTGATTGGAGGGCTGGCGATCTCTATGCTGCTCAGCCTGATTGTTACTCCCGTCGTCTACTACTTACTTACGCGTGGGGCGGAGAGTAAGGCGTAAAAAAGGCCGCGGCGTATACCGCGGCCCTGATTCGAAAAAAGAAGCTAGTGGGAGACGACGATGATTTCGAAGGTGTCCGGAATGACGGCGGGTCTGGGATGCGGCATGGAAGGGGTTGCAGCTGGAGCTGGCCCGAACTTCGCCGACGATAAGAAGACTTGCCCCGTCAGCGCATCGAACGTCATTGTTCTTGCTCCCTTTGCTGTTTGTACGGTCTGAAGTGTGGGAAACCCAGTCTTCAGAACATTCACCAGTGTGAGCGTTCCATCTCCATTCGACGAGAAGGCTATGTTGTGCTTGATGTCGAAGGCCGCGGCGTCAGGGGAGTCGCCGATGGAGGCGAGTCCTAGCAGCTTGCCCGATTCGTAGTCGACGATGGCCATCTTTCCGCCATCGCAGACCGAGAACAGACGGTGCCGATTGCGGTCGATCGCCATGCCCGAAGGAGATTCGCAGCCGTTCAGAGGCCATGTCTCCAAAACTTTCCTGGAGGCTACATCCAGCTTCACAATCGCATTCTTGTCTTCAATGTTGACGAAGACCGCGCCATGACCGTCCGGCTGAGGAAACTCCGGCTTGCCTGGCAGCGGGATGGTGTCGACGATCTTATTCGTAGCAGCGTCGAGCACGGATACGTTTTTGCTACGGCCATTGAAGGCCCAGACGGTCTTGGTGGTGGGCTCGAAGGTGATGCCGTCCGGATTTGTTCCGGCGGGAACTGTGGCCTTCACGGAGAGGTCATCCCGATCGAAGACTATGATGGCGTTGCCTGCGCCGTCGCTGGCGTATCCTGTCTTGCCGTCCGGGTTGAGAGCGATGCCGTGCGTGCTCTTCAGTCCGGTAACGGCTCCGATCAGCTTGCCTGTCTTCGTATCGATGACCTCGACGCGAGAGTTGTGCGTGATGTAGAGACGATGGGCTGCGTCATCGCTCAGAAGGTAGTCCCATCCGCCCTGACCGCCGATCTTCCAGTGATTCATGACGTGGTAGGTCTGCGCCGTGGACATCGCGGCAAAGGAGAAGAGGGCGATCGTGGCTGCTCTGTGGAAGAGACGCATGGAAGACTCCTGAAGAGGCTCGGCCTTCAAGCCGGCATTTCAGAGTCTCGTCCTTACGCCTTAAGCGAAGCTGAAATTTCCTGACGCCGCAATGATTCGGACACCGGCAGAACAACGGTGACGAGCGCGCCGCCTTCGGGGTGATTCATGATCTCGATGGAGCCGCCTGCGCGATTGCACACGGCTTTGCAGATGGAGAGGCCGAGCCCGGTGCCACCGCTCTTACGGCTGCGGGAGGGGTCGCCGCGATAGAACGGCTCGAAGAGGAACTTGTGATCTTCGTCGCGGATACCTTCGCCATGGTCGCGAACGGTCAGCCGGATCCGCGCGCCGTCGCAGGACAGGTCGAGGTGGACGGTGGCATCTTCCGGGGAGTGCTGCAATGCATTGACGAGGATGTTTGAACAGAGCAGCACCGCGTCGCGGTTGTCTAACGGAACCCGAATGTCAGAGGCGGCGTTGACCGAAACGGTGATGCGACGGAGCGCGGCGAAGGGGCTGCTTTGCTGCACGGCCTCCTCCACGGCCTCTCGCAGCAGGCATGAGCCGACGTGCGTGCGGTCAGGCTGCTCGAGACGGGCGAGCGTGAGCATCTTCTGAACGGTAAGCTCCAGGCGAGTGAAGTCGTCGAGGCTGAGCGCGAGTCCCCGGCTGTACTCCTCGGGGGTGCGCTTCTTCATGGAGAGGAGCTGCAGCGATGACTTTACGATTGCCAGGTCTGTCTTGAGCTCGTGGGCTGCATCGTTGGTGAATCTCTTCTGCTGCTCGAAGGCGAGTTCGAGGCGTGTGAGCGCCGCTTCCAGCGCGGTCGCGAGAGGGCGAAGCTCGCTGATGCGCCTGGCGCTTGCGGGAGCGTCGAAGCGCCATTCGAGGGAGCTGATTCTTCCGGCCTCAAAGGCCAGCTCGTGGATGGGATGCAGCCATCGACGGACGAGCCAGGCCATGAGGACGGCCGTGATGCCCAAGAGCACCGCCGTCGCGATGGCGAAGAAGCGCACGGCTTCGAGCACCTCGTGCCAGACGTGTCCGTCCGGGATGCCATAGAGGATTGTAATGTCGTGACGGATGCCGCCGTTCTTGCCGGGGTCGATGATGCGTTCGCCACGATAGGTGAAGAAACGATAGGAGCGTCCTGCGACGCGGATGTGCTGGATGCTCTCCGATGCCGGGGGAAGCTGCGGGAGAGTCCCTGCCGATCCCAGAAGGTGTCCGTGTTCATCCTCCACGCGGTAGATCGCATGTGGAGGAAGCCGCACACCGCGGAGGTCGAGCATGACGTTGTCGCCTTCGTCTTCGGCGTCCTGAACCGCTCCCATCAGCGCATCCACGTTTCCGCGGAGGTTCGCGTCGAAGGCCTTGAGTTGTACGTTGCGCTCGTGGACCGTGACTGCAGTGACCAGCCCGACGGCCGCCAGTAGCTCAAGGAGAAGTACGGTGAGGACGAGCCGGCGCGTGATGGAGAAGGACCGGTTCACAGCTGGGTCTCCTCGCGAAGCCGATAGCCGCGATGACGAAGGGTTTCGATCAGGATCTCGGTGCCGGGGATATTCAGCTTTCTTCGCAAGTTGGAGACGTGAGCTTCGATGACATTTGAGTGATGTTCCCACTCGAAGTCGTACAGATGTTCCAACAGTTCCTGCTTGGAGACGATGGCGCGCGGCCGGTGC
>DATHJA010000122.1:0-2785 GCA_035316475.1 Edaphobacter sp.
ACCTCACGTTACCAACAGCCGCATCAATATCGACCTGATCGCCGTCGCAATCGCTCTTACGCTGGCCGCGCTCATCCGCTTCAACATCCTTCCGCCGGTCGGGTTCTAGCTCACTCCCGTGTCCGTCCAGACGATTCCGCTTACGGCTGCCGCCCCTTCACTCAGCACAAGGTTCTTCCGCGTGCTGCCGGGCATTGCCCTGCTCTTCGGAATCGGCCTTCTGGCCAAGCTCTTCGAATATACGTTCACGCATCTTCGCGCCACCTATCCCGGCATCCCCTTCCCTCATCTTGAATACGTTCTCTGGGCCATCCTTCTGGGATTAGCGATCGGCAACACGATGGGCGTCGCTCCGTTCCTTCGCACCGGGGTCGCAACTTATGAGCTGTGGCTCAAGCTCGGCATCGTTTTGGTTGGCGCGCGGTTTGTCCTGCAGGACATCCTGCACATCGGCGGCCTCTCACTCGCGCTCGTCGCCGTCGAACTCATTCTGTCGCTCTCGATGATGCACTTGCTCGGCCGCATCTTCCGCCTTCCGCCCAAGCTCACCTCGCTGCTCGCCATCGGCTCCAGCATCTGCGGGGTCACCGCCATCATGGCAGCACAGGGAGCCATCGAGCCAGAAGAAGAAGACACCTCCACAGCTATCGCCGCCATCCTCACACTGGGCGCCATTGCGCTGTTCACCTTTCCTGCTATCGGCCATGCCCTGCATATGAGCCAGCAGGGATACGGCATGTGGGCTGGACTCGCCGTCGACAACACCGCCGAGTCGCTCGTCACCGGCTCGCTCTACGGCGAAGAGGCAGGCCGCTGGACCGTGCTCGCGAAGACCGCACGTTCCGGCTTCATCGGCTTCGTCGTGCTTGCCTATGCGATCTACTGGTCCTCGCGGGGCCTCGCTCCCAATGTCGAGCACAAAGGCGTCTTTCTGTGGCGCAAGTTTCCGAAGTTCATCCTCGGGTTCATCGCCTTGTCGGTGCTTGCTACCTCGGGCTTCTTTACCCATACACAGCTCACCAGCCTGACGAACCTCTCGAAGTGGGCCTTCCTCCCAGCCTTCGCCGGTGTCGGTCTCAGGACTAATCTGCGCGACCTGACCGGGCAGGGATGGCGTCCCCTCATCGTCGGCATTCTGGGCGAGATCGCCATCGCGCTCATCACGCTCGGCCTCGTCTACTGGAGCTACAGCCACGGAGTCGCACGATGATCCGGCTCTTCTCTTCTTCGAATCGCTGTTGTTGTCGCCGCTGACGCGAGAACCAGCCCTTTTCTCTTTTCCAACCAAGACCAACTCATGAGACTCGCTCTCGATCAAGCGAGCGCCTCTGAACCATCCTTTGCGGAGACCGCTATGAATACCCTTATCCACAGGCTCACGCCTTCTTCCTTCTTCCTCCCGGCACTGCTTGCCATCCTTGCTCTCACTCCTCTGCACGCACAGGTCGTCGGCGGAACGCTTGCGGGAGTGATCACCGACCCCACCGGCGCCGCGCTTTCCGAAGCCACCGTCCTCATCCACAACGACGAGACCGGCAACGAGCGCCACATCGTTACCGGGCCGGACGGCCGCTTCTCCGCGCCCTCCATTCCCATCGGGACCTACACCATCACCGTGCAGCACGCGGGCTTTACCGAGCAGCGCCGCACCGGCATCCCTCTGACCATCGGCCAGAGCAAGCAGTTCGACCTCCAGCTCACCATCGACTCCGTCCAGCAGCAGGTCACCGTCGAGGACACGCCCGGCGTCGTCAACCTCTCCACCCAGCAGACCTCCGGCCTCGTCGATGAGCGCCAGATCAAGCAGCTTCCGCTCAACGGCCGCAGCTACGATCAGCTCATCACGCTGAATCCGGCCGTGGTCAACTACACCGGCCAGCGCTCGGGAAGCATTGGGACTTCGAACTCCTCGGTCGGCAACATGTTCGCCATCTCAGGCCGCCGCCCGCAGGACAATCTCTTCCTGCTGAACGGAATCGAGTACACCGGAGCCTCGCTCATCAACGTGACTCCCGGCGGCACCAGCGGACAGTTGCTTGGCGTCGACGCTGTGCGCGAGTTCAACGTCGTCACCGACACCTACTCGGCCAGCTACGGCAAGCGTCAGGGCGCGCAGATCTCCATCGTCACCGCTTCGGGAACCAACCATCTGCACGGCTCCGTCTATGAATTTCTGCGCAACTCCAAACTCGACGCACGAAACTACTTCGATCAGGCGAAGATCCCCGAGTTCCAGCGCAACAACTTCGGCGGCTCGCTCGGCGGCCCGATTCGCCGCGACAAGCTCTTCCTCTTCGCCAACTACGAAGGCTACCGCCAGAACCTCGGCCTCTCCGACGTCACCTTCGTCCCCGACGCACAGGCTCGTCAGGGCTACCTTCCTGATCCCGCGAAACCCTCCGGCCCGCGTAAGAACTACGGTGTAGCCGCCGGGGTCGCGCCGCTCTTCAATCTCTGGCCTGAACAGAACGGCCCCGCCCTGCTCGACGCCAACGGCAACCAGACCGGCATCGGTCTCGCTTACTCCAATCCCATGCAGCATATCCGCGAGGACTTCGGCACCACGCGGTTCGATTACAACCTCAGCCCGCGCGATCTCTTCTTCGCCGTCTACACCATCGACGACTCCACCGCCAATACTCCGACGCAGAACCCTCTCGCCTCCATCAACGAGGATCTCCGCGAGCAGGTCGCCAGCCTGCAGGAGCAGCATGTCTTCTCGCCTCGCCTGCTCAACACCGCGCGCTTCGGCTTCTCGCGAGCATCGTTCTTCTTCCTCGGCACG
>DATHJA010000123.1:0-3895 GCA_035316475.1 Edaphobacter sp.
GGTCAACTTTCCTCTGACGACGACGTCCGCGTCCTTATGGGTGAATCCGTTCTTCTCGACGGCCTGGTTGAACTGCTTCATCGCGGCACCGTTGCCGGGGTTCAGCTTGATGGTGACCAGGCCGGTGTTGAGATCCACGTCTACCGTGTCGACGCCCTGAATGCCTTTCATCGAGACATGAATCGCATGAGCGCACGGAGCGCAATCCATTCCGAAGACGGTAAGGTTGACCTGCTTGTACTCCGCGCGCGCGGCGAGAGTAGGGAATGCGAGCAATGCTGCGACAAGAATCTTTTTCATGACATGTCCTTTCAATGCGAGCTCGTGTGCGAGGAGTATTTGAGATAGCTGAAGTTGATGGCGAAGCGAACATGCTCCCGGCCGTAGATCGTGTTCGAAGCGTCCCGAAAGACAGGAGCCTGCACTCCACCGGAGATGGCAACCGTCTTGAAGATCGCGAGCACCGAAGGCCCCAGCCACACGGTCGTCGTGCTGCTGTCCGGCACAATCGCTCCGCTCCTCAGAACGTTCCCGGTGTGCTCTCCGGTCAGCTCCACAAAGCCGCGGTAGTCCCATTGGTCGTAGCCGCGGCGAAGCTTTGCCGGGCGATATCCATAGACCCCGCTCCAGGAGATGGTGTCGGGACGACGGTCCTGTGAGGACTCCGCGAACCTCGTATAGCCGGCACCGGCCCAGAGGTACTGGCTTCTCGACGCCAGGCCGGTAGCCAGACTTCCAGCGACTCCCGGAGCTCGATGAAGACCGGCGAGTACGCCGGAGTCCCGTTGCGGTCCGGGAACCACAGCGCCGAGAGAGGCGGTCGATTCAATCCGCTTCCCCACGCTGGTCACCGAGTGGAGAAACCGCCACGAGGCTCCCGCATACCACTCGCTTCCCGGCATGATGCGGCTCTCAGGTAGAGATCCGCTGCCGAAGGTCGCGGGAAGAAATGCGTTTACCGTAAGGTGCGGTGTAACACCGTACCCGAAGCTGGAGCCAGTGGAAAGCTGTGTGCCGCGTGAGCCATTCCGGCCAAAGACGCCGGTATCGAAGCTGAGCTCGCGCTGCGAATTGACTGGGGTTGCATAACTGAAGACAGGGCCGTGATCAGCGGCCAGGGCCATGCCTGGCAGTGCAAAGGCACATGCCAAAAGCAGGATGGATTTCATGGATGCTCCTTGGTTCAAAACAGATGAGGCGCAGGCGCCCGTCGGGTGCGCCCGTCATCGGACCAAAAGGAGCAATCAGATTCTAAGAACGGTGATTCGTGCGGTAATAAGTCCCGGCGGAGAGTGCTCCGCGGGCATCCACAACACGGAAGACGGGATGTTCTGGATCTCGGCAAGGATCGGCTCAAACCAGTCGACTACCGCCAGCTGAAGATCAACCGCCGGAGCCGGGGCCGCAAGCTGAGGATGCTCGTCTGTCCGGGTCTCGGTCCGGCAGCACCCCATCTTTGCCATGCCATCACACTTTCCGTGCATAGCGCGGCAGCAGGCGCTCTCCTCCCGATTCATCGCGCTGTCCGTCATGCAGGCCAATAAAGGCGATGCAGTCGAGAGCAGAAGGAGGATCGCAAAGAAAGTGGCTAGACGCCGCATATCCCTACTATATGCTTCTCCCTCGCTGCCGGGTGCCCATTCATGTCAAAGCTTCATCGCTGCTCATTTTCGGTGGGGCTTTAGCCCCTGAGGGACTCTCTGTAGCGGGTGCCCCATCTTCGCCGCCGGAGGCGGCTAAGGTGGGTTTGCAGGATCTTCCGGCATTCAAATGATCGACAGATAAACGAGTGTCATTCCGAGCGAAGCGGTATAGCCGCGTAGTCGAGGAACCCCCGCATTTTGTCGATAGCGCCCAAAATGCCGAAAAGGTTCACCCTCACCTGTCAAGCCCGACTACCTGCTATTTATCTAGTAATCAATAACATAGACTTGCCGATTCACTTGCCTCAAACTGCTATCCTTAAAGAAATCAAAACGAAAAGCAGATTGGGGGATAAGAACCCATCGCGCGCCCCTCCAGTTGTCATTCCGACCGGAGCGCGCAGCGCGAAGTGGAGGAATCTGCTTCTCTACAACGGAAGCCAAGGGATACATCCACAATGGATTGAATACTTTGGGGAGCCAGACCATCGTTTTACGAGACTTTCGCCATATCCCAACCCGGTGGTCCGAGCCTAAGCCAATTTTTTTGAAGACTTTGACGCAAATTGACGGGGGTAGGGCTAGATCTTCAACCCGGCCTTCTTGGCATGGGAGAAGATAGCCGCATTGATCTCAAGCGCCAGCTTCAGGGCCGCCCGGCCGTCCTCTCCACTCACCAGCGGCGCCGTCCGGCTCCGCACTGCCTCGAGGAATGAGGCGATCTCCAGCCGCAGCGGCTCGCCCGGCTCTACCTGCATCTTGCTGAGTGAGAGCCCTGCCGATGGATGGCCGCCCGAGGCCTGAAGCATCTCGGCCATCGCCGCCAGCTTTAGCGGGTCCATCCCCGCCGCGGCGGTGACGTCGATCATCAGCAGGTCCTGCCGGGCGAAGTCGAGCGACAGATACTGATGCGGCTGGAAGAACCGCAGCTTCCGCACCAGCTCCGTCGAGACCCGGCTCGCCGTGAAGTTCGCCACACAGCCCGACTCGAACTCGACCCGCACATTGGCGATATCAACTTTAGGCGACAGCACCGGCAGCCCCACCGCCCGCACCTCGACCACCGGCGAGCCCACCAGGCTCAGCACGATGTCCAGATCATGGATCATCAGGTCCAGCACGACGTCCACATCGAGCGAGCGCGGCGTAAAGACGCTCAGCCGGTGCGCCTCGAAGAACATCGGCTGGTGAAGAAACCTCCGCGCCGCCGTCACCGCCGGGTTGAACCGTTCCAGATGGCCCACCTGAACGATGCGTCCGCGCTCGCGGGCCAGAGCAAGAAGGCTGTCCGCATCCTCCAGGCTCGGGGCCAGCGGCTTCTCCACCAGCACGTCGACGCCAGCGGCGATCAGCTCCTCCGCCGCAGCGCGGTGATGCACGGTAGGAACGCAGACAGATGCAGCGTCAAGGCCGCCGGTTCCGGCCAAACACTCGGCGACCGAGGCGAAGGCCGGGACCTCGAACTTCGCCGCCGCATCAGCAGCGGCGGCCGCGTTGGGATCGACCACGGCGACAAGGCGCACCGGTTCGCCAGCCTGTTCGAGCTCTCGGTAGACGCGAAGGTGATTACGGCCAAAGGCCCCGGCGCCAATGACGGCGACCCTGAGTGGATTTGCTGCGGCCACTTATTTAGCTTTGACGGGAGCTTCCACCGCCTGGCGGCAGCGAGCGTACAGCTCCAGCAGACTCGTCACCTGATCCTCGGGCTTGGCCGACGGAGATGCGGCGAAACCGGTCGCGCCCGTCCCCTTGCTGGCGAGGTTCGCATGTGCGGCGACGAACTTCAGCAGGTCCAGTGCAATGTCTTCTGTGCGGCGCGCGGCAATCGTTGTGGCTTCCATGAAAGAGGTCCCTCTCGTTTCTCTAAGCGATGTTAATTGGCCACGCATGAAGCGCGCAAATGAGGCCGATACACTTTAGCAATGACGACGCTCGAATTCTTCAGCCTGATGGTTTCGACCGCCGCTCTTCTGGGCTGGGTCAGCCGCCGCTGGCTCAGGCTTCCGCTCACCATCGGAACCATGCTCCTGACGGTGCTGGCCTCGCTCGGCCTGCTGGGTCTCAGCCACTTCCATCCCGGGCTGAAGACGTGGGCTGGCGTCCTGGTGGGAACGATCAACTTCGAGAACCTGATTCTCCACGGCATGCTCTCGGTCCTGCTCTTCGCCGGAGCCTTCCTGCTCGATCTCGAGGCCCTGTACAAGGAGAAGCTGACCGTCACTCTGCTCGCCGTCGGAGGAACTGTTCTCTCG
>DATHJA010000124.1:0-3181 GCA_035316475.1 Edaphobacter sp.
GTCTTCAACGCCGCCGCGACCACGGGCGCCGGCATGGCCGTCATGGGCTGCGTCTCGTATCTGTTCAACATCAACTACCGCCGCATCGCCGGCATCGGCTTTGCCGCCCTGCTGCTGCTGATCATCGCCGGCATCGCCAGCATGTTCTTCACCTTCCTGTCGCCGAACACCTACTCCTGGCTGACACTCGGCGTCTTTACTCTTCTGACCGTCGGCGACTTCGCCCGTATCCGTGCCGGTGGAGACGGCCGCTCCGCGGTCTCGCTGGCGCTTTCCATCTATCTCGACGGCATCAACATCTTCCTTGCTGTACTGCAGCTGATGGGTGGACGACGCAGAAACTAGCGACGGAGATATCCGGTACCGAGATGGTTTCCTCAAACCTGCTCCAAGATGTCATCCTTATTCCATGAAGCGTGAAACCTTACTGAGAACGCTTGGGGCATTGCTGCTCGTCACCTGCATCACCGCTGTGGCCGAGGAGCGAGGCTACTGGCGCGCCAACAGCCAGACCGCGCGCTCGATCACTGGCGATATCTCCCTCGCCGACGAGAAGATCACCATCAACTTCTATACCACTTCTATGTCGCGCATTCGCACGCTCGAGGCTGCTGAGGTAAGTTCTGTCTTCGACACGGACTCGAATGCAGGAGGCAGCGGCAGCCTGTATCGGCTGGATATTCCAGGTTCCAAGAAGTTTCTGCACAAGAACAGCCTCTGCGGATCTGAGAGCGCGCAGTGGATGGTCGCTTACGCTTCGGGCAACTCGCTGCAGCTGGCGTTCTTCTCCGGAGCCAAACCACCTACGTTTACGCTGGAGGCGGTTTCCAACTCCACGGACCTCTGTGGCACTTTCTCTTATGTGAAGTAATTATTTTCGTATGGAAGGTGAGTAGACAGCATGTCCTTTCGAAGAGCTTTCTTCACGGCCACCGTTCTCAGCTGCTGCACGGCGGTTTACGCGCAGACGTCAAACAACCTCACCCGGCAGGAGGCTGCGCAGGGTTGGCACCTTCTGTTCGACGGCAAGACCTCCAACGGCTGGCGCAGCATACATAACTCCTCGTTTCCTTCTAACGGGTGGGAGGTCAAGGACGGCATGATCTCGGTCACCGAGCATGGCGGCGAAGAGGGCGGCAATGCCGGAGACATCATTACGACCCGCAAGTATGCGAACTTCGAGCTCTCCGTCGACTTCCGCATTACGACCGGAGCCAACAGCGGCATCAAGTACTTTGTCGATCCCGACCTGAACAAGGGAGAGGGCTCGGCGATCGGCCTCGAATACCAGATCCTCGATGATGCTGTTCACCCGGATGCGAAGAAGGGCAACGGCGGCGACCGCACGCTCGCCTCGCTCTACGACCTGATTCCCGCGGCGAAGAACAAGCCCGTCCGGCCTATCGGCGAATGGAACACCGCGCGCATCGTCGTTCGAGGAGCGCACTGCGAGCAATGGCTCAACGGCGTCAAGGTGGTGGAGTACGAACGCTTCACGCCGCAGTTCCGCAAGCTGGTGGCCGAGAGCAAGTATCACGTATGGCCTGGATTCGGCGAGGCGCATGACGGATATATCCTGCTGCAGGACCACGGTTTTCCAGTATCGTTCCGCAATATCAAGATCCGCGAGCTGCCTTCGGCGAAGTAGACTGTCTCGGACTGACGCTTACCGGAACAGCCCGAATAGTAGGAAAATGAGAGCCCTATGAAGGTCTTTCTTGCAGGCGCATCCGGAGCTATAGGACAGACACTGATCCCTCTTCTGGTGGAGCAGGGGCACGAGGTCTTTGGAGCCTTTCGCAACCCAGCTCACGCGGGGCAGGTCGAGTCGCTCGGCGCCACGCCCGTGGTGGTCGACGCACTGGACGGGCAGGCAGTGGCCGACCGCATGGCAGAGATCAGGCCGCAGGCTGTGATCCATCAACTGACGGCGATACCGGCGCGGCTGGATCTTCGCCACATCGATCGCGACTTTGAGATGACGAACCGGCTGCGCATCGAAGGTACGCGCAATCTTGCCACAGCTGCAGTCAAGGCAGGGGTTGAGAAATTTCTTGCGCAGAGCTTCGCGGGATGGCCCTATGCCCGGCGTGGGATTACGCTCAAGACTGAAGAAGATGATCTTGATCCATCGCCACCGCCGCAGATGAAGGCCATGCTGGATGCGATTGAGATGCTGGAACACACGACGGTGCGGGAGCAGGGATTCACCGGGATTGTTCTTCGCTATGGCCCTTTGTATGGTCCGCACAGCTCCATCGCGAAGGATGGAACGATGGTAGAAGAGATACGGCAGCACAAGGTTCCGCTGATCGGTCAGGGGACCGGTGTGTGGTCCTTCCTGCACCTGCACGATGCCGCCACCGCTACCGTCGCGGCATTGACCCATGCACAGCGAGGCATCTACAACATCGTCGACGACGATCCCGCGCCGGTGGTGGAATGGCTTCCTTATCTCGCGGAATGCGTCGGTGCAAAGCCCCCGATGCATGTCCCAAACTTACTGGCGAAGATGCTGGTGGGTGAACATGCGGTCGCCATGATGAATGACATCCGCGGTGTCTCCAATGAGAAGGCTCGCAAAGAGCTCCACTGGACGCCGAAGTGGAGCAGCTGGAGACAGGGCTTTCGCGACGGTCTGTGACGGCTACACGTTGAATTTGAAGAAGAGAATGTCGCCGTCCTTGACGACGTACTCCTTGCCTTCGGAGCGGAGCAGGCCCTTCTCCTTGACCGCCAGCTCGCTTCCGTACTTGAACAGATCGTCACAGGAGTAGCAGTCGGCCTTGATGAAGCCGCGCTCGAAGTCGGAGTGAATGACGCCGGCGGCTCCGGGAGCCTTGGTTCCACGGCGAATGGTCCAGGCGCGAACCTCCTGCACGCCTGCCGTGAAGTAAGTGATCAGATCGAGCAGGCGATAGGCGGAGTGAATGAGGCGATTGAGGCCAGGCTCCTTAAGGCCGACGGATTCCAGAAACTCGGTCCGCTCGGCAGGCTCGAGCTGCGCAATCTCACTCTCGAGTGCGCCGCAGATGCGGACGACCTGCGAGCCCTCTTCGGTTGCGCGCTTTTCCACGGCCTCGGTATAGGCGTTGCCTACGGTCAAGGCGGCTTCATCCACATTGGCGACATAGAGCTGGGGCTTTGCGGTGATGAGAAAGAGCTCGCGCGCGGCGATGCG
>DATHJA010000125.1:0-5990 GCA_035316475.1 Edaphobacter sp.
CCGCCCAGAAGCTGATACACCGGCATCCCCGCCTGACGCCCCTTGATGTCCCAAAGAGCCTCATCGATTCCGCTGAGCGCATTATTCAGAACCGGCCCATTCTTCCAGTACGAGCTGTCATAGCACGTCCACCAGATATCCTCTATCCGGTCCGTCGTCTTGCCCATCAGCAGCGGCTTCAGATACTTCTCCACCGCCGGCTTCACCAAGTCCGCTCTCTGCGTAAACGTTCCGCAGCCATAGCCATAAAGACCATCCTGATCCGTCGTGATCTTCACTACCGTCAGCCGCGAGCCCGCAGGCTCGCACTCGATCACGCTGATGTCCTTGATCTTTGGCGCCGGCATTCCCCGCGTCGCCTTTTCCACCTGAGCCTCTGCCCTCTGTACCTCAAGAAAAGGAGCAGTCACACCGCATACCGTCGAGGCCGCGGCCATCTTCAACAGATCCCGTCGATTCATCGTCATAACACGAAAAAGCTTACACCGAGCCTGGCGCCCCGCCACGGACGCCTGTCCTAATCCCGTAGGAAACGATCATGCCGCATAATGCTGTGGTGCACATCTTCTCCAGAATCGCGCTCCTTCTCGCCATCACCGTCGTCTCGCTCCACGCTCAATCCAAAATCCTCGTCTACACCCGCAACTACACTCCCGACGGCAAGGGCTACGTCCACGACAACATTGCCACCAGCGTCGAGGCCATCAAGAAGATGGGAGCAGAAAGCCACTTCATCGTCGACTCCTCCGACTCTCCCGAAGTCTTCACCGATGCCAATCTCCAGCAGTACGCCGCCCTCGTCTTCGCCAACAGCAACAACGAGGCCTTCACCAGCGACGACCAGCGTGCCGCCTTCAAGCGCTACATCCAATCCCACCACGGCTTCGTCGCCATCCACTCCGCCTCAGGCTCCGAACGTTCCTGGCCTTACTTCTGGCAGGTCGTCGGCGGCAAGTTCGTCGAGCACCCACCGCTCCAGACCTTCGCCGTCCACGTCGCCGATCCCACCTTCCCCGCCGTCAAAGATCTCCCCGCCGACCTCTCCTGGACCGACGAGTGCTATTTCACCGACCACCTCAGCCCCGATATCCACCCCATCCTCACCACCGACCGCACCCGTCTCGACGGCCTCCCGAAGATGCGCACCGACCCCAACACCTACCCCAATCCCCTCCCACTCGCCTGGTACCACACCTTCGACGGCAGCCGTGAGGTCTACCTCGCCCTCGGCCATCGCAAGCAGGATTACAGCAATCCCATCCTTTACAACCTCATCCGAAGCAGCATTCTCTGGTCCATCCAGTCAAAACAGGACACTGCTAAACAATAGAAACTTATAGCCCGTATAAAGATTGGTTCTCGATCCGCGCATCAAAATAACCCCACCCGCCCTCTTTGCGTCTACGATAAAAGGGATGATCTATCGCCCCGCTCGACCTCTGCCGCAAATCCTTCTGCGCCCCGCCGGGCTCCTCTTCACCGTCATCGCCCTGCTCTTGCTCTCCTCGCCCGTCCTTCAGGCGCAGGACTGGTTCAAGACCGAAACCTCCAAGGGCGTCTCCAACATCCGCATCGCGGTCGCTGACTTCAAGCCCGTCTCTGCGGATCCGCAGACAGCATCGCTCAAGCAGACCTTCGATACCACTCTCTTCAACGATCTCTCCGCCGCCGGGATCTTCGACATCGTCTCCAAGAGCCTCCTCCCGCAGGCCACCCCCGGCGCTCCCGGCGAGATGAACCTCGCCCAGTGGTCCGCAGCTCCCTCCAACGCGGCCATGATCGCCTTCGGAGCCTTCGGCACCTCCGGTGGCCGCCTCACCGTCAACGGCTTCCTCTTCGACGCCAAGAACACCCAGTTCCCCCAGGTCCTCGCCAAGCAATACAGCGAAGAGGCCAACGACGAGATGGCTCGTCAGGTCGCGCACCGCTTCGCCGACGAGATCATCTTCCGCCTCGGCGGCGGCGTCCCCGGCATCGCCGAGACCAAGATCTTCTACGTCAAGTTCTCCGGCGGCAACAAGGAGATCTGGGCCATGGACTACGACGGAGCCAACCAGCACGAGATCACGCATCTCGGCACCATCTCCCTCTCGCCTCGTGTCTCGCCCGACAACAATCGCATCGCCTTCTCCTCCCTCGGCAAAGAAGGCTTCCAGATCCGCATGTACTCTCTTCTGCTCAACCGCATGGTCAACTTCTCATCGGCAGGCGGAACCAATCTCTCACCCGCATGGTCGCCCGATAACAATCGCATCGCCTTCTCCTCCTCGCGCACCGGCGATCCGGAGATTTATATCGCCGACTCGAACGGAGGCGGCCTTCACCGCGTCACCAGCTTCCGCGGACCCGACGTCTCCCCCGTCTTCAACCCCAAGACCGGATCGCAGATCGCATGGATCAGCGGTCGTACCGGCCTGCCCCAGCTCTACGTCATGGACGCCGACGGCTCCGCCATCACACGTCTGACCGACGGCGGCTACGCCACCTCGGTCTCTTGGTCTCCCAACGGCCAGTTCCTCGCCTTCGCCTGGAACCGCAAGTATGGTCCCGGGGCACCCGGCGGGCAGGACATCTACGTTATGGAGATCGCCACCAAGCGCTGGATTCAGGTCACCCACGACATTGGTCGCTGCGACTTCCCCTCGTGGTCTCCCGACGGACGCCACCTCGTCTTTGCGAACTCCCCTGACGGCCGTGCTTCCAGCACACGGATCGTCAGCATGCTCGCCGATGGCACCGGTCGGCGCAATCTGACGGACGGCGGAGCCGACATGCCCAATTGGAGCTGGAAGTAGATGATCTGTACTTCCTGCGAGAGAATGGTTCTGGAATCCTCGCAGATAACCTGAAACCCTTTGCTGTATCCGAATCGAAAGAAAGAAAAGAAAGAGCAGGAGACCCCTCCATGAATGCATTGCACGCGCACTACCGAAAAGCCCTGGTTTTGGCTGCTGTCGTAGCCGCCCTTAGCGCCGTCACCGGCTGCCATAAGAAGCAGCAGCCTGTGAGTCCGGCTTCGCTCGGTCCCGCGACCACATCTGCCCCGGCGCCGACCGCGACCCTTACCGCCGATCCCGCCGCCATCGACGTAGGCCAGTCCGTCGTCCTCAACTGGCGTACTACGAACGCCACCTCGGTCAGCATCGAAGGCATTGGAGAGGTTCCCGTCAACGGAACCCAGACAGTCTCGCCCTCCACCTCCACCGACTTCCATCTCACCGCCAAAGGTGACGGCGGTACTGCAGACGCGAACGTCCGCGTCACCGTGCGCGTTCCTCAGGCTCCAGCCGCGCCCGCCGACAACGGCGATATGGGCTCCGAAGCTGCCTTCCACCAGAACGTGAAGGACGTCTTCTTCGACTACGACAGCTACGATCTCCGTCCCGACGCGCAGAGCTCTGCTCAGACAGCGGCCTCGTACCTCAACGCACACTCCGCCATCAAGATCGTCATCGGCGGCTACTGCGACGATCGAGGATCGGCTGAGTACAACCTGGCCCTCGGCGAAAACCGCGCTAACGCTGCCAAGACCGCGCTGGTCAACGCCGGTGTAGCTGCCTCTCGCATCCGCGTCATCAGCTACGGCAAGGAGAAGCAGTTCTGCACCGAACAGAGCGAGAGCTGCTGGCAGCAGAACCGCCGCGCCCAGTTCTCCATGGACCGCTAGCTGTTTCGATGCCTGTCCGTTTAGGATTCGCGTCGTAACAAGGGTTCGCTTAAGGGCACGGCTTTAGCCGTGCCGCAACAACGGGGGAAGAAAAGGGGCTTTAGCCCCTGAAGTACTCCTGACAATCGTTGCAATCCCCAGCCCTCGCGACTCTACCAGCCGCGAGGGCTGAACCGTCCAACAGGAAACATTACCGAGAGAACCGCTATGATTGCACTTCGCAAACTTCCACTAGCCTCAGCGCTCTTCGCTGCATCGCTTCTCCTACCCTCCTCTCCCGCCTTCGCGGTCAGCAAGGAGATTGTGCAGCTCCAGACGCAGGTCCAGCAGCTTCAGGACGCCGTCGCCCGTCTCCAGCAGTCCAATGACGAGCGCATGGGCGTCATGAAGGACCTCATCCAGCAGAGCGCGGATTCGGTCAACCGCATGTCCCTCAATGTCGACGCCCTGCAGAAGCAGCTCCAGAACCGGCAGGGCAACCAGGACACCAAGCTCGACCAGGTCTCCGGACAGATCCAGTCCCTCAACGACTCCCTCGATGAGGTCAAGGCCCGGCTCGCCCGCCTTGAGAAAACCACTCAGGATATCCAGAGCCAGCAGCAGCAGATCAATTCGAACATGCCGCCTGCTGGAGGAACGCCGCTCGACAATGCGACTCCCCCGGCCAATACGCCTCCGCCCACCGCGAGCCCGGCACCCACTCGCCGGGGAAAGCCCTCAGCCGGCACGCCCATGTCGCAGGCGGCGCCGGCTCCCGAAGTGCCCGCAGCCCCAGCCGCACCTCCCGTCGACGACCTCTAAAAAACCGCGCTCGGTGACTACATGGGGGCGAAGTATCAGCTCGCCTCCTCCGAGTTCGCCGACGTCGTCAAAAACTATCCCGACCATCCCCTCTCCGGAAACTCCTCCTTCTACCAGGGCGAGATCGCCTATCGCGCCGGAAAGTATCAGGACGCCATCAAGGAATATGATCGCGTCATCGAGCAGTACGCCGACAGCAACAAGATTCCCGCCTCGCACCTGCACAAGGGTCAGGCCCTCATCGCCCTCAAGCAGAACGACGCCGGAGTCCGCGAGCTCCGCGCTCTCATCCAGCGCTTTCCCAACTCCCCCGAAGCCATGCAGGCCCGCAGCAAGCTAAGCGGCATGGGCATCACCGTCACCCCAAAGCGCTAACCATCAGCCGCACCCGTCGCCCCATTCAAGACCCAGTCCAACAATCTCCCTCCCCAACATCCCCTCTCAAAATCCCTCCTGAATTTCCCCCGAGAAGTGAATTTCCCCTGATGGAATTTCCCCTGAGAGGATAGAGAAGTGTCATCCTGAGCGAAGCCCAGAGGGCGAAGTCGAAGGACCTGCGGTTCGCTTCCGGTGCCGAAGTTTCCTCACCCAACCCCTGTCAAGCCAAAATCCCCCGAAAACAGCACAAAACAAACGAGATCGACATTGCCGATTAGTTCCACTCCATCTCCTACAATAGAAATAGAGACAAAAAGGCAAGCAGATTAGGCGGGAACGGGAGGTCCAAGCCTAACCCTAATTTTTAGAAGACTTTGCGCAGAAATGACGGGGGGAGGGGGTCAGTTCCGAATACCATCCATCACCGCCTCGACCTCGCTCCGCTGTGCCTCCGTAAGGGACAGCAGAGGCAGCCGGGGACGGCCGCCGAAATAGCCATTCAGGTCGCAGCCGAAGCGGATTCCCGGAATCCCCAGTTCCAGTTCGACCTTCGCGATCGCCGGAGTAATCCTGGCCTGCTTCTCGTCGGCCAGCGGCTGGTCGTCATCCTTCCACGCCGCGTAGACCTCGTAGCACGCCTGTGGAGCCGAAGCAGCGAACCCGGGCATCACCCCTGTCGCCCCGGCCCGAAGCCCGGTCAGCAGCTCAAACGAGCTCGCAGCCACAATCTGGAATCCAACCGTCTTCACGCGCGTCTTGATCGCAGGTTTCGGAGGAGCCTTCGCGACCGCCGCCCCTCCACCAAGGCTCTCGGCCGAGACAAACGTAGCCGCGCCCTCCTGCTCCTTCGCCGCCAGCATCCGCCTAGTGACCGCGGCGAAGACAGTCGTGACGGTGACCTCGCGCTGAACCTTCGCGGTCGCTGCGCGGATCTGCTCGACGCGCGGCCCCGAAGCATCCTCATCGGCCAGACCGATCACGCCGGGATGCGAAGCCAGCTCTCCTACGGTCTCCACCGAGAGCCGCGCAGATGGAACCGAGTACAGAACCACCGGCAGCGACGACCGGTCCGCGACCGCCTGAAAGTAGGTCAGGGTCTCGCGCACCTGCTCATCGCGGAGAAACGTCGGACGCTTCACCAGCA
>DATHJA010000126.1:0-12188 GCA_035316475.1 Edaphobacter sp.
CAACCTGCGGCTCGTGGGTGGCTTTTCTGTTAGCAGCGCCTGCCATCTTCTGGGCCCGCAGTCGTAACCGGTCGAAGAACAGATAGACCACTGGAGTGGTAAACAGGGTGAGGCACTGCGAGACGATCAGTCCGCCCACGATCGTAATGCCAAGGGGCCGCCTCAGCTCACTCCCCGTACCCTGGCCGAGCGCCAGCGGAAGACCGCCCAGCAGGGCCGCCATCGTCGTCATCATGATCGGGCGGAAGCGTAGCAGGCAGGCCTGGTAGATCGCCTCCCTCGGAGTTTTGCCTTCGAGTCTCTCAGCCGCCAGCGCGAAGTCGATCATCATGATCGCGTTCTTCTTCACGATGCCGATCAGCAGGATAATGCCGATCATCGCGATCACGCTCAGCTCCACCTTGAACAGCAGCAGCGCCAGGATCGCTCCCACGCCCGCCGAGGGAAGGGTCGAGAGAATCGTCAGCGGATGAATGAAGCTCTCATACAGCATTCCCAGCACGATGTAGACCGCGACCAGCGCCATCAGGATCAGCAAAGGCTCGCTCGACAGCGAGGCCTGGAACGCCTGCGCCGTACCCGCAAAGCCGCCGCGGACGGCCGTTGGCATGCCGATATTCACCCGCGCCTGCTCGATGGCCGCTGTCGCCTCGCTCAGCGAGACTCCGGGAGTCAGGTTGAAGCTCAAGGTTGTCGCCGGCATCTGCGACTGGTGGTTGACCGTCAGAGGAATGCGCTGCGATTCGAAGTGCGTGATGGCCGACAGTGGAACCATCGCGCCCGTCGTGCTCTTGACATAAATATTCTTCAGCGAATCCGGATTTCGCTGGTACTCCGGAGCGACCTCCATCACCACGTGATACTGGTTCAGTGGGCGAAAGGTCGTCGAAACCTGCCGCTGTCCGAATGCATCCGACAGCGTATTGTCGATCGTCAGCGGCGAAATCCCTAGTCGCGACGCGGTATCGCGGTCGATCACAAGCTGCGCCTGCAGTCCCTGGTCCTGCTGATCGGTTGCCACGTCCTTCAGCTCCGGAAGCTTCTGCATCGCCGTCATCAGCTTCGGACCCCACTCATCCAGGTCCTTCAGAGTGTCTGCCGTCAGAGAATACTGGTACTGCGTCGCAGAGCTTCGCCCGCCGATGCGGAGCTCCTGGAAAGATTGCAGATAGAGCGTCGCGCCCGGAATTCCTGCTGTCTTAGGCCGAAGACGATTGATGATGACCTCGGCGCTATCCCCGCGTTTCTGCCGCTCCACATCCGGCTTCAGCGAGATGAACATATTGCCCATATTGCTTCCGCCGCCGCCCGGTCCGCCGCCACCCACAAACGACATTACGCCCTGGACACCAGGATCCTGCTGGACGATTGCAGCCAGCTGCGCCACCTTCGGTTTCATCGCGTCGAACGACACATCCTGTTGACCGCGGATCTGCCCTCCGATGCGCCCCGTATCCTGCTGCGGGAAGAAGCCTTTCGGAACCAGAACGTACAAATAAACATTCAGGGCAAAGGTCAGGATCGTGATCGTGAGTACCAGACCCTGATGCTGGAGAACCCATTTCAGGCCACGCTCATACTCTTCCGTGAGCCACGCCAATCCCCGTTCGCCCCAGCGGTAGATGCGACCATGTTTCCGCTTGTCGTGTGACTCCAGGAACTTCGCGCTCAGCATCGGGGTCGTCGTCAGCGACACCACCAGCGACACCATGATCGCCGCCGAAAGCGTCACGGCAAACTCGCGAAACAGCCTGCCCACGATCCCACCCATTAGAAGAATCGGGATGAAGACCGCGATCAGCGACGTGCTCATCGACAGCACCGTGAAGCCGATCTCTCTGGAGCCGTCCATCGCCGCCTGGAAGGGGGATTTGCCGCTCTCCAGGTGACGTGAGATGTTCTCGATCACCACGATCGCATCGTCCACCACGAAGCCGGTCGAGATGGTCAGAGCCATCAGGCTCAGGTTGTCCAGCGTGTACCCCAGGAGGTACATGATGCCGCAGGTTCCCAGCAGGCTCAGCGGGACCGAGACGCTCGGAATCAGCGTCGACCGCACCTCCCGCAGGAAGACGAAGACGACCAGGATCACCAGCAGGACCGAGATGATCAGCGTCCGGGTAACATCCTTGATTGAAGCCCGGATCGTCGTCGTCCGGTCCAGGGCCACATTAAGCTGCACGGAGGGCGGAATCGCGGCCTGGAGCGACGGCAGCAGCTTCAGGACGTTGTCCACCGTCTCGATGACGTTCGCCGTCGACGTCTTGAAGACGATTACGAGGATGGCGGGCTTACCGTTGAAGAAGCCGCCTGTATGGATGTCCTCGACGGAGTCGACCACCTGGGCGACATCCTGAATCCGAACGATGCCCGCGACAGGAGTTGCGCTCGCTGTCGTTGCTGTCTGCGAAGATGTGGTCGTCGACGATCCGGTCGAAGGCGACTCGTTCGAGGTCGAGCTCTCGCCGACCGCGCTCTGCACCGAGGCCGGGAGACCGCTCGACGCCGCGGCCGAGCTCACCGGCCCGCGGTTGGTTGCGACGATCAGCGGAGCATAGGCGGCGGATCCGAAGAGCTGATCGGTTGTGCTGATGCTCCACCGTCGCGTCCCGTTCTGCAGGTAGCCCTTGGGCTGATTGACGTTCACCGTGCCGATGGCTGCGCGCAGCGCCTCCAGGCCCAGGCCGTAGTTGGAAAGCTGTGTCGGATTGGCCTCGACGCGCACCGCAGGCTTGGCGCTGCCGCCGCAGAAGGTCTGCCCCACGCCTTCGACCTGGGCGATCTTCTGCGCCAGGATGCTGTCGCAGGCGTCATAGATCTGCGGCACCGAGAGCGTGTCCGAGGTCAGAGCCAGGATCAGGATGGGAGAGTCCGACGGGTTGATCTTCCGGTACGAGGGATTCTGCGGAAGGTTCGACGGCAACTGGCTGCGGGCCGCGTTGATGGCGGCTTGCACGTCGCGCGCGGCGCCGTCCACATTGCGGCTCAGATCGAACTGCAGCACGATCGAGCCGTTGCCCAGTCCGGAGCTGGAGGTCATCTCGTTGATGCCTGCGATCCTGGCAAACTGCCGTTCGAGCGGAGTGACGATCGCCGAGGCCACCGTCTCCGGATCAGCTCCGGGAAGCCCTGCCCCGACCGAGATCACCGGGTACTCCACCTGGGGAAGACTCGCCACCGGGAGCATCTTGTAGGCCACGACCCCGGCCAGAATCACCGCGATCGACAGCAGCGTCGTGGCGACCGGCCGCTTGATGAAAGGCGCGGAGAAGTGAACCTCCGCCGCCTTCGGCATCTTCGCCGCGTCCTTGCGGGCCTTCATCAGGTCGCGATCTTGTCCTGGAGTCTCCATCAGTCTGCGCTCACCGCATGCTCATGCTCACGGAACTCGGCGTCGGCCTCGGCCGTGTGTAGATACTTCCTCCCGATCCGGTCAAAGAACAGGTAGACCACCGGGGTCGTAAACAACGTCAACACCTGCGAGACGATCAGGCCGCCGACGATCGCGATACCCAGCGGCCGCCGGAGCTCGCTTCCGGTTCCCGTGCCCATCGCCAGAGGCACGCCGCCCAGCAGGGCTGCCATCGTCGTCATCATGATGGGGCGGAAGCGCAGCAGGCAGGCCTGGTAGATCGCCTCCTCGGGCTCCATGTTGTGCTCGCGCTCCGCCTCGAGAGCGAAGTCGATCATCATGATGGCGTTCTTCTTCACGATGCCGATCAGAAGAATGATACCGATCAGGGCAATCACGCTCAGGTTCACATGGAATAGCAGCAGCGCCAGGATCGCTCCCACACCGGCCGAGGGCAGGGTGGAGAGAATCGTGATCGGGTGGATATAGCTCTCGTACAGCACACCCAGCACGATGTATACGACGATCAGCGCGGCCAGGATAAGGATGGGCTCATTGCTTAGCGAAGCGACGAAGGCCCGCGCCGTTCCCTGGAACTCCGCGTTCACGCTGGGGGGGAAATTTAGCTCGGCCTTGGCCTTGTTGACCGCCTCGACGGCATCGCCGATCGACTTGCCCGGAGCCAGGTTGAACGAGATGGTCACGGCAGGGAACTGGCCCTGATGGTTGATTGCCAGAGTCGCCCGGCGCTCTTCAAAATGGGTGAAGGTCGAAAGCGGTACCTGGGTCCCGTTCGAGCTCTTCACGTAGATGTTGTCCAGAGCGCGCGGATTGAGCTGATACTTCGGCTCGACCTCGAGCACCACGTGGTACTGGTTCAGCTGCGTGAACATGGTCGAGACCTGCCGCTGGCCAAAGGCATCGTCCAGTGTGTCATCGATATTCTGCGGCGTGATTCCCAGGCGCGAGGCGGTGTCGCGGTCGATGACCAGGTGGGCCTCCAGGCCATCCAGCTGCTGGTCGCTGGCCACGTCGGTCAGCTCGGGCAGCGTCTTCAGCTTTTCCACCATGCGATTGGTCGCCGTCGCCAGCTCATCGGCGTTGGCGTCTTCCAGCGTGTACTGGTACTGCGTGCGGCTAACGCGGTCCTCTACCGTCAGGTCCTGCAGCGGCTGCAGGAAGCACTGGATGCCCTCCACCTGGGCAAGCTTCGGTCCCAGGCGCTGGATGACTTCGGTAGCGGAGATGGTGCGCTGCTCGCGGTCGCGCAGATTGATCTGGATGCGCCCGCTGTTCAAGGTCGAGTTGGTCCCGTCGATGCCGATGAACGAGGAGATGCTCTCCACATCCGGATCCTCGAGGATCACGCGTGCCAGGTGCTGCTGCCGCGTGCTCATCGCGTCGAAGCTGATGGTCTGTGGAGCCTCCGTGATGCCCAGTAGAACCCCGGTATCCTGCACCGGGAAGAAGCCCTTCGGAACGATGATGTACAGGTAAACCGTCAGGATGAAGGTTGCCAGCGTGACCAGCAGGGTCAGCGTCTGATGCCGTAGCACCCAGCGCACGCCGACGGCATACTGGGCGATGATGTACTCGAAGAACTGTTCGCTCTTGTGGTACAAGGCGCTCTGTTCGCTCACCGGCCTGTGCTTCAGCAGCTTGGCGCACATCATCGGCGTCAGGGTCAGCGAGACGACGGCCGAGACCAGGATGGTCACTGACAGCGTCACGGCGAACTCGCGGAAGAGCCGGCCGACGATATCGCCCATGAACAGCAGCGGGATCAGCACGGCAATCAGCGAGATGGTCAGCGACAGAATCGTGAAGCCGATCTGTTCCGACCCCTTGAGCGCTGCCGTCAACGGATCGTCGCCCTCTTCCAGATAGCGCGAGATGTTCTCGATCATCACGATGGCATCGTCGACGACGAAGCCGGTGGAAATCGTTAGGGCCATCAGGCTCAGGTTGTTGAGGCTGTAGCCCAGAAGGTACATCACCCCGAAGGTGCCGATTATCGACAGCGGCACCGCGATGGAGGGAATGACGGTTGCCGCCACCGAGCGAAGGAAGAGGAAGATCACCATCACGACCAGCGCGACGGTCAGCATCAGCTCGAACTGCACGTCCTTGACCGAAGCGCGGATGGTGTTGGTCCGGTCAGTCAGGACCTCCAGGGTCACACTGGCCGGGAGGGTCGTCCTGAGCTGCGGCAGGAGCTTCTGCACCTCATCGACCACGCCGATGATGTTCGCTCCCGGCTGACGCTGGATGTTGACGATGACGGCGGGCTTCAGGTTGAGCTCGCGCGCCGGAATATCCTTTCCGTCTGCATCCTTGCCAGCGGGTCGCGCCGTGGTCCCCATCCAGGCAGCCTGGTAAAGGTTCTCCGCGCTGTCGACGGCGTTGGCCACGTCGGAGAGCCGCACCGGAGATCCGTTGCGGTAGGCGATAATCACCTTCGCGTAGTCTGCGCTCGACAGAAGCTGGTCATTGGCCCCGATGGCGTAGGCCTGGTGCATACCGTTCAGGTTGCCCTTGGCCTGGTCCACGTTGGCCGTGCCGAGGGCGGTTCGCAGGTCTTCAAGGCTCAGCCCGTAGTTGGCCATAGCCATCGGGTTGGCCTGGATGCGGACCGCGGGCTTCTGTCCACCATTGATCGAGACTAGGCCGACCCCGGTGAGCTGGGAGATCTTCTGCGCCAGCACCGTATCGGCGAGGTCTTCCACCTTCACCAGGGGAAGGGACTCGCTCGACAGGGCAAGGGTCAGGATGGGCGCATCGGCAGGGTTGACTTTGCTGTAGACCGGCGGGTTCGGGAGATCTTTGGGGAGATAGCTAAAGGCTGCGTTGATCGCCGCCTGCACGTCCTGCTGGGCGACATCGATCGACTCGGCAAGATCGAACTGCAGCGTGATGACGCTGCCGCCGCCCGAACTGGTCGAGGTCATCTGGGTCAGGCCGGGAATCTGCCCGAACTGCCGCTCCAAAGGAGCCGTCACCGAAGACGCCATCACCTCCGGGCTTGCTCCCGGATAGAACGTCATCACCTGAATCGTTGGGTAATCGACCTGGGGCAGCGCCGAGACCGGAAGCTGCAGGTAAGCGACCCAGCCGGCAAGCAAAATGGCCACCATCAGAAGCGAGGTGGCCACCGGCCTGAGGATAAATGGCCGTGACGGGCTCATGGCTGCTGGCCTCCTGAACGTCCCTGCGGACGGTCGGAGCCGCCGGTTTGCTTATCCGGAGACGCCGCACCCACGCCGGTGTCGGCGCGGTTCGGGTTCACGGCGCGAGGGCCATTCGGGTTCGCCGACTGCCGCGGGATTACGCGGCTGCCATTCCGCAGCTTCTCCTGCCCGTCGACGACGACTGTATCCCCGGCCGCGACACCGCTGGAAAGAATAATCTGCGCGCCTTCTGTCAGGTCGACCTTCACCGGCTGGGCCACGACGTAATACGGATCCTGTTTCTGCTGTTGCCCCGCACCGGCACCGGTTCCGCTGCGGGAGCCTTTGCCCTTGCCGGCCTGGCCGCTACTCTGGCCACCGCCGGAGGCCGAAGCCACCAGATCGGCTGGAGGCTCACCCGGCTTGGCAAGGTACACATAGGGGCCCTGCGAGCCGGAGAGCAGAGCCGCCGCCGGAATCACGAGCGCGTTCGGCCTCTGCTGAAGGACCAGGCGAATGTTCACGAACTGATTCGGAAACAGGGCGCCGTCCTTGTTATCGAAGACCGCCTTTACCTTGACGGTGCCTGTAGTGGTGTCGATCTGGTTGTCGACGGTGAGCACGGTGCCGGTCGCAAGGTGCGTCGCTCCCGACCGGTCGTAGGCCTCTACGGCCAGCTTCCTGCCCTGGCGGCTCAGGTCGAGGACCTCGGGAAGATGATCCTCGGGCAGCGTGAAGATCACTGCAATCGGCTCAAGCTGCGTCACTACCAGAAGTCCGGTAGTGTCCGCGGCGTGCACGATGTTGCCGGGATCGACCTGGCGCAGGCCGACCACGCCGTTGATCGGCGAGGTGATCTTCGTGTAGTTCACGTTGACCCTGGCGGCCTGGATCGCGGCCTGATCGGCCTGGATCGCTCCACTGGACTGCCCCGCGAGCGCGACCTGGGCCTGTGCGCTCTCGTTAGAGACGACGCCTGCTGCAAAGAGCGCCTGATAGCGATTGGACTGGGCCTGATCGTTGGCATGCTGAGCCTGGTCGCGGGCAAGCTGTCCCTGCGCCTGGGCCAGGGCAGCCTGATAGGGAGCCGGGTCGATCTCGGCTAGAAGCTCGCCCTGCCGCACCCTCTGTCCCTCGCGCACGTTCACGCGGTTCAGCTGGCCATCGACGCGCGACTTGATCGTCACCGTGTTATAGGCCGTCACCGTTCCCAGCGCCGTCAGGTAGATCGGCATCGTCTTCTGCTGCACGCGCGCGGTCTGGACCGGTGTCGGACGGTCCTGCATCGCAGCCATCTTCTGCCCCTGGGCGGTCTGCTCCTCGGTGTTCTTGCGAATCTTCCACACGGCCGCCCCCACCACAAGGGCGACTACCAGAAGGACAAGCCACTTCCTGAATCCGGAGCGCCGAGGCTCCTCCGGCTCCGGTGGAGAGGATAGCGGCTTCGCGGAAGACTGGGCCGGTTTGGTCTCGTGTTCGCTGATGGGGGCTGATGACATTGGCGCGCTCACCGTGCTCTCTAAAAATCCTGATCCAGATTGTGAGAAATATTGAAAACGAAGGTTCTGCCGATCGTTGCAGAGACTTCAGAATAATTAATAATGACGTATATAGAGAACTGTTTGTTTCGTCTCCTGAGCTGCTAAAAAAGACATTTCAAGGGAGACCGCTCTTTTTGGCCGGTAATCGACTCCCGTAAAGGAAGGACTAGACTTTTGGCTCAATCCATCTCGACTGTCCTACCCCCCCTCTGTGTCGATCTCGATGGCACGCTGGTAAAGTCCGACACCCTCGTCGATTCCACGCTGGCCCTGGCCCGGCACCATCCGGCCATGCTGCTCCGCATCCCCGGCTGGCTCTTTGAGGGCAAGGCCGCACTGAAGCGCCATATCACCTCGGCTGTCTCCTTAGACGTAGCTCATCTGCCCTACAATCGCGAGCTTCTGCAATTTCTCGAGCAGCAGCATGCGGAGGGCCGTCCTATTTATCTCGCCACGGCTGCCGACGGCGCCCTGGCCAACCGCGTCGCTGGACACCTTGGTCTCTTTGACGGTGTTCTGGCATCCGACGGCGCCCTGAACCTCGCCGGGCCAAACAAACTGGCCGCCTTCCGGAAGACCTTCGGCGACAGCTTCTGCTACATAGGAAACGCTTTACCCGACCTCCCCCTGCTGGAGAACTGCCTTCAGCCGATGGTGGCCAACCCCACCCGTAGTCTCAGCGCAGCCCTGCGGAAGGCTCACATCACGCCCTCCAGAACCTTCACCGAAAGGGTCTCGCCGTACAAGGCCTGGTTCAAGGCCATCCGGATTCACCAGTGGGCAAAGAACACCCTGCTCTTCCTGCCCATGCTCCTGGCTCATGCCCTGAAGCCTGGGCTCATTTTGGCCACGCTGGTCGCGTTTCTCTCCTTCGGCCTCTGTGCCTCGGCGACCTATATCGTCAACGATCTGCTCGACATAGAGGCCGACCGGCAGCATCCGCGTAAGCGCCGGCGGCCCTTCGCCTCCGGAGACCTCTCCGCCCTCACCGGGATCGGCGTCATCGTCGTCTTTTTGATCGCGTCGGTCTCCCTCGCCGTCGCCCTGCCTCATCTGCTCGAGCGCGTCGCCCCCCAGCTGGCCCTCAAAAGGCCCTATCAATTTCTCGTATGGCTTGGAATCTACGCCGTCACCACGCTGGCCTACTCGCTCCGGCTCAAACGGGCCGTGCTGGTCGACGTCATCGTCCTCTCCGGCCTTTACACCATCCGCATCCTCGCCGGCTCCGCCGCCACTGGGGTGGAGGCCTCCACCTGGTTGGGCAGCTTCAGCATCTTCTTCTTCCTCTCGCTGGCCTTCGTCAAGCGCTTCGCCGAGCTCGAAAACCTGCGTGAGCGCGGCGGCGAGACTGCCAAAGGCCGCGGCTACCACATCGGCGACCTCGAGCAGCTTCGCGCCTTCGGCTCGGCCTCCGGATACGTCTCGGTAGCCGTGCTTACCCTATATATCTCCAACCTCGACGCGGCCCAGCTCTACGGCCACACTAAACGCCTCTGGCTGCTCATCCCCGTGCTTCTGCTCTGGATCAGCCGTCTCTGGATCCTGGCCTCACGCGGTGAACTCGACGAGGACCCCGTGGTCTATGCCATCACCGACAAGCGCAGTCTCATGCTGGGGGTCATCGTGCTGGCCATCGTGCTGTCGGCGTTATAGCCCGGTCATTTATCCTGAAAGCTGATTCGAGCCATGACCGATACCATTCCCCAGCTGACCAGCTACGACCAGACCTCCCTCGACTCCGCCTTCGCCACCCTCGCTGACGAGGTTCGTCAGCAGGGCGCAGCGCTTACCAACGCCGACGCTCAGGAGGCCTTCCGCCTTCATTGGCTGGGTCGCAAGCAGGGACGCCTCAAGCTGATCTCCGATGCCTGGCTCAAGTCCGCCCCCGTCGAGGCCCGCAAACCCCTCGGCATGCGCTTCAACGAGCTCAAGCAGCAGATCGAGCAGGCCCTCGAAGCCCCCGCGGCCGCCTCGCCTGCCGCGACGGTGCAGGGAATCGACATCTCCCTCCCCGGCCATACCCGCCGCCCCGGAATCCCGCACCCTCTGCTCAGCACCATGCACGAGGTCGTTCGCGTCTTCCATCACCTCGGCTACTCCACCAACCTCGGCCCGCAGGTCGAGAGCGACTTCTACAACTTCGAGGCGCTCAACTTCCCCCCCAACCACCCCGCGCGCGACACCCAGGACACGCTCCAGATCGCCGGCCAGCAGGCCCGCCCCTCACGCGACCGCCTGCTGATGCGCACCCACACCTCGCCCGTGCAGATCCGCACCATGATCGCGCAGGCTCCTCCCATCCGCATCGTTATCCCGGGCAAGGTTCACCGCAACGACGCCGCGGACGCTACGCATTCGCCCATCTTCCATCAGATCGAAGGTCTCTGCGTCGACACCAACATCACCTTCTCAGACCTCAAGGGAACGCTCGACCACGCCATGAAGGCGCTCTTCGGCTCGGCCGTCAAGACGCGCTTCTTCCCCAGCTTCTTCCCTTTCACCGAGCCCTCGGCCGACGTGCAGATCTCCTGCATCTTCTGCGGCGGCACCGGCTGCCGCAAGTGCAAGCACTCCGGATGGATCGAGCTTCTGGGCTGCGGCATGGTCGACCCCGCCGTCTTCGCTTCGGTGACAGAAGAGCGCCGCAAGCTCGACCCCACCGACGACGCCTACAACCCGGCAAAGATCTCCGGCTTCGCCTTCGGCATGGGCGTCGAGCGCATCGCCATGATGCTTCACGGCGTCTCCGACATCGGCCAATTCTACTCAGGAGACATGCGCTTCCTGGAACAATTCGCGTAGCCCAGTTGGCCTAGCTCTTCGTTTAGCGCATCGTATCGCGCAGGCTCAGCAGGTTCTGCGGCTTCACCCGGATCACTCCCCGGCGTGGGCTGTCGATATCCGCCACCAGGAAGAACGAGATCGACACCACCAGCGGAAGCACGAGAAAGAGCTTCGAGTTCATCCGCCGCGCACCATAGCCGAGCATCGCGTTCGCGAAAATGGCAATCAGGAGCATCAACGCCCACGCGGCCTCCGGAATCCGGTTCCACCACGCCGCCTGGGTGTAGCCCTGCGAGTTCAGAACGTCGTTCATCCCTCCCACGGCAAGCGCCATCACCGGGGTTGGAGTCGCAACTGCCGGGCGCGAGACGGTCTGCCACAGCTCGTTCTGGACGGCAGTCGTGTCCCGGCCAATCTTTGCCAGCTCGTCATGGTCGCGCGTCTGGTAGAATGCGATGCGCAGGTCCGTATATCTCCGCAGAAGCTCCCGCGCACGCTCGGCTTCGGCCTGGGGCAACAGGTCGGCGCGTACATACTCGGTGCCGATTGCGTTGGCCTCTGCCTCCTCGTAGGTCTTGCGCTGGTCGTAACGTCCAATCGCCATCGAAAAGCTGAAGCCGATAATCAGTCCCAGCAGCGTCAGGGTCGCTCCCTGCACGACGTTGAAGTCGGCGCGCAGGTCTTCATCGGCGCTGCGCCAGCGGCGGTTCAGACGTCCTCCCGCCCACGCTGCCAGCCACAGCAGAGCAAACGAGATCACAAAGACAAGCCGCGGAAATTTCACAACGAATTCCATGAGCACCTTTTGCTGAAGTCGTGAGCAGGCTTAGTTCATCGCCAATCGCTCTTTACGAGCGCTGCTCGCCACCGCGGAGTCCAAGAAATCCGAACAGGATCTGAATCAGCGCCAGCGCAAGTGCGCCCAGAAACGCAGCCTTGAAGCTGGTCACCGCAAAGCCCGGCACAAACTTGCTCGAGAACCAGAGCACGACCGCATTGATCACCAGAAAAAACAGTCCGAAGGTGATGATCCCCAGCGGCAGCGTGATGAACTTCAGCAGCAGCCCCAGCGTCGCATTGAACAGTCCGATCACGACTACCGCGATCAGCGCCGAAACAAACCCACTGATCTCGAAGCCCTGAACGAAGCGGGAGACTGCCAGAAGAGCAACGGCATTAAGAATCCAGTGTAGTAACCAACGCATGCTATTTCCTTCCGTTCCTGCCCTTTACGGCAGATGGAGTGTCTTTCTGTCTATCGTCTGAAGAGCATAACCGAGACTGTTCCTTCTCACCATCAAAACTTTATCGGGTAGCCGCCCGAGGCTCGGCTTAAACTATCTC
>DATHJA010000127.1:0-4612 GCA_035316475.1 Edaphobacter sp.
CTACTTCGCCGACCTTACCCTGGGACTGGCGCAGAACATGACCTTCCAACGCACCGAGCAGATCACGCGCGAGGCGACGGCGTTGGTGAAGCGGCATCTTCCCGGGGCCGACGTCGTGATCCATACGATGCCGATGCCGACTGGCTCGGAGAGCATTCATGACCGTGTGCGCGCAGTGGCGGCACGGATGAACCTGATGACGCACGACGTGACCGTGCAGCGATTCGGCCAGCAGCTTCAGGTGGAGCAGCATCTGGAGGTGAAAGAGACGATGCCTCTGCGGCAGGCGCATGAGCTGGCGACACGACTGGAGTCTGAGATCCAGCGCGAGATTCCTGAAGTGGCCTCCATCCTGACACATATCGAGAGCGAGCCGGCGACGATCGAGCAGCCGGAGTCGCAGGATCGCGACCGGCAGCTGGAAGTGAGGCTGCGGCGCGTCGCAACGGAGTTTCCCGAGATCCTGGATATTCACAACGTCATGGTGACGCGGCTGGGCGCGCACATCCAGGTGAACTGCCATTGCACGATGCCCGACGACCTTCCGATGGCGAAGGTTCACGCTGTGATCACCTCGCTCGAAGGCGCATTTAAACTGGATGCACCGGAGGTAGACCGGCTTTTGATTCATCCTGAACCCGTGACGGATAACCGACGATGAAAGTGCGCGTGCGATTCGTAGGCTGGGCCCCGATCCGACGCTTCTTCAATATCGTTCTGGGAGCCATGGCCATGGTGGCTATTGCGATGGTCTCGGCGTTTTTAGCGATGCGGCTTGCAATCCATGGCCGCGAGGTGAAGGTTCCGCAGCTGACGCACATGACGATCGCTGAGGCCAGCCGCAAGGCCAGCTCGATGGGGCTGCGGCTGCAGCTGGAGAACAGGTTCTATTCGCCTGATGTTCCGGCTGGACAGGTGCTTGCGCAGTATCCGGTCGCCGGCGCAACGGTGCGGCGGCAGTGGCCGATGAGAGTAACGGAGAGCTTAGGGACGCAGCAGGTTTCGATTCCGGACCTGAAGGGCGCGGGCGAACGGGCAGCCTCGATCAATCTGCGCAGACTGGGGCTCGAGCTAGGAACAGTGGGGCATGTCGCGATGCCGGGGCCGGCAGGAACTGTGTTAGCGCAGACGCCTGCTCCGGGCGCCGAGGGTGTCGACCGTCCAAGGGTGAGCATTCTGCTGAACGATGGCTCCGGGGAGGCCTCCGCGGGGTACGTGATGCCTTCGCTGGTGGGTCTGACGATTTCAGGAGCATATGCGAGAGCAGGCGCTGCGGGGCTGAGGATCGTAAGCGCCGAGGATGTTACGCCCGCGGCTCAGACTCAGCCTGCAATGCCTGTCCTGCCGGTTCCGCCTGGGACGCAGAACAAAGTGGCTCCCGCAGCCACGCCCGTCCCCATCGTGGTGGCGGGACTTACCCCGGGGATCGTCGTCGCGCAGAGTCCGCTTTCAGGCCATCGCGTCGCTCGCGGAGATACCGTGCAGCTTTCGCTGACCCACTAATCCTCTGTCAAGTCGCATCTCCCTGTAACACTATGTACATCAACTGGATAGGGCTATGCTGCCTTTGACGCAAAGGTGTGCAATGTTCCCGAAGTTACAAGAGCCGGAATCCTTGAATGGCGAGGGTTTTATCGCTTCGGATTTGGCCACAGGTTTGCGAATAGCTTCAGCTGCAACACCAATCCTACCTTTGGAGCATCAATGAAGCTGACCCACGTTCTTCGCCTGTTTACCCTTCCCGCGGCCCTTGTGCTGACCACCCTTGCGGCGCATGCCGACACCTTCGATTGGAGCCTGACCGCACCCGCTGCTAATCTCGGCGGCTTCACCGAGACTGGCAGCGGCACACTGACGGCGGACCTTAACGGCGGACAGTGGGTGATCTCCTCGATTGCGGGAACCGTTGGCGGCAGCAGCATCACCGGCTTGTCGGCAAGTGGCGACAACCTCCTCTTCCCTGACAGCTCGCTGCTGGATGGCAATGGCCTCGGCTTCATCACGGCGAACGGCAACGACATCAATGTCTTCAGCTTCTTCGCGCCTGGTTCAGTGATCACGCCCGGCAACAACTTCGGAGAGTTCGTCAATGGCGGCTTCACCGGCGTGGGAACCTTCGCGCTGAGCCAGAACTCTCCGGTTCCAGAGCCTTCCACTCTGATCATGCTGGGCACGGGCATGCTGACTGCCGCCGGAGCGGTGCGTCGCAAGCTTCGCGCCTAAGCGATTCGTTCCAATAGTGCTGCAAAGAAGCCGTCCATGGGGTGGACTCCGGGCAAGGTGCGGAGGAAGCTGCCGCGGACGGCTTCGTGCAGCGGCTCACGCAGGATGTTTTGTTCGACCAGACCATCGAGCAGCGGCTGAAGTGGAAGCACGCGGATGGATGTTGCGAAGGTTGGGTCTGCGGTCACGGCTTCAACGACCTGCTCGCACTCTTCGGGCTCGAGCGAGCAGGTGGAATAAAGCAGGCGGCCTCCGGGCGCAAGGCAGGAGAGAGCCGCGTGAAGGATCTTCCGCTGGCGGTCGGCGTGACGCGCGAGATCGGAGGGCGCAAGGCGGAGACGGATCTCCGGGTTGCGCGAGAAAGTTCCGGTTCCGCTGCAGGGAACGTCGACGAGGATCAGATCGAAGTCTCGATACGACGGCTCGGGATTCGTAGCATCCGCCAGCTCGGTCTGAATGCCCTCGGCATATGTGAACTGATTGAACCGCGAGCGCATGGCCGCAAGACGGCGCTCGCTTACGTCGGTGGCAGTGATCTTCGACTGTGGAAGGCGATGAGCCAGGATGAGGGTCTTGCCTCCGGGAGCGGCGCAGGCATCCCAGATGCGCGATGCTTGTGGGGAGCTGGCGGCTGTGAGCTCCGCGACGAGTCGGGAGCCGTCGTCAAGCTGCGGAAGGAGCTGGCCCTGTGGAAGGGGCTGGCCGCTCTCCTCGCCGAACAGAGCAGGAGTGCCGGGCTCAAGCTGCCCAGCCTCGCAGATGCGGATAGCGGCTGGCCGGCCATAGGCCGCGACCCAGCGCTCGACGAGCCATTCGGGATGCGCGAGCCGCTGCGCGAAGGCGGCGGTGCCCTCGTGAATGGGACGGCCGGACGGCTTCGCGGCGGCGAACTTGCGCAGAATGGCGTTGACCATGCCCGCCGCGTGGGGATTGCCGCTGGCGCGGGTCAACTCAACGCTTTCGTTGAGCGCGGCGTGAGGCGGAATGCGATCGAGGTGGAGAAGCTGAAAAGCCCCTAGACGAAGCGCTATGGCAACCGGCTCGGCGAGACGCTGGCCGGGGCGCTGCAGCAGAGGCTGGATGCGGGCATCGAGCGCAATCTGCCAGCGGAGCGTCCCGAGGACGAGCGCCGTGGCCAGGTTGCGGTCTTCGGGCGAAAGCTTCCCCGTACGCGCGGAGTGGAGAAGGTCGTCGCTGTGGCCCTTCCCTTCTGCCACGAGCATGAGGAGGTCAAAGGCGGCAGCGCGGGCGGCCGAGACAGGTCTGGATGGGCTGGAGGGTCTGGATTGGCTTGATGGTTTGGGCAAGAGAGATACTTTCCATCTTCAAGAATACTCTCTCCGAGCGGTCGTCCCTACGCGCCGAGGGCGTCTCTGCGCCATGCCCCGGGTGTCGCTCCGACGCGCTGGCGAAAGGCGCGGACAAAGTTGACCGGAGAGCTGAAGCCGGTCATGGTGGCGATCTCCTGAACCGTCCATGCATGGTTCTTCAAAAGATGCTTTGCCCGCTCCATCCGCTGATCGAGAAGGTACTGGTAGGGTGTCTGGCCAGTGAGGGTGCGGAACTCCCGCGCGAAATGAAAGGGACTGAGGCCGGCCTCATGCGCGATCTCTTCAAGGCGAAGGTCGCGATCCAGGCTCGAGGAGATGTACTCCATGGCGCGGCGAAGCTGAGGCATGGGCATTCCGCCCCGCTGAGGAGCGAATTCAACCGGATCGGCGGCGTGATGGCGCAACAGCAGGCTGGTGAGGCCAGCGGCGGTCAGGTCGGCGTAGAGACTGCCGAGCGGCCAGCCCTCCGCGGCCTCACGCCCCATCTCGAAGAGGAGGCGCTCGAGCGAGGCGTCATGAAGACACCACTGCGCGTTGAACTCCGGCGGCACAGCTTTGGCGCCGCCCGCAACCTGCTCCAGAAGCTCGGGCTGGAGGGAGAGAATAAGCCGCTCGGAGGAGCCGTGCCAGAGAGCACGGTCGCGTGTCCCGGCAGGCACCAGCATGATGGAGCCGGGAAAGGTCGTCTCCACGCCATGACGGCCGCCGGACCACCACTGCATCCTGTCATCCCCGCTGATCTGCAGGTGAAGGCAGAGCTCGCTGTGCTCATGTTCGGGAAGCTCGAGGGACGAGATGGTATGCCGCTCCAGCAGAACCCCACGCCAGGGCTGTGGGCTGCTCTTCGACATCTCAGATGCCCCACAGGGCAGCAACGGAACAACCCGATTGTCCCGAAGCACGGAGATCCTGTTGGGGGCCATGTCGCTCACTCTTTTTAAGATGCCGTCTGGACGGCAAAGAAGCAATGCCGTGCTTTGCAGCAAGAATTGCATATCCGCCGCCGGGATCGGGATCATCTTCAAGAGTGGAGACTGCGATGAGAAAACTGACCGATC
>DATHJA010000128.1:0-7177 GCA_035316475.1 Edaphobacter sp.
GGGCTGGTCGGGGTCGATCTCCTGATGCACTCGCGAGGGAATTTCGCCCATGGGAATCAGGACAGAGTCGGGGAGGCTTGCGGTATTAAACTCCCACGGCTCCCGGACGTCCAACAGAAGAGGAGGGTTAGGCTGGCGACGTTGCTGGGCAAAGGCTTCGGCTGTGATCTCGGGTTCGAGCATAGGACTAAGGATACCGTGGGATATCGTGCCGATCCACCTCATGGCTAAGCATCTCTTCCAGAAGATGTTAGAGGGACATGCACGGAACTGGCCCGGAGAGTATCCTAAACGATACTCTCGAGGCGATACACTTAAGGATTCAGAGCATCCAAGCTGAGTATCCGGCTGACAACTCTGGTAAGGAAAGCAGGGGAGATTTTGGAACGAGTTTTGATCGTCGAAGATGAGGTTCACGCGCGCACGGGTCTGACCGAGTTGATTGAAAGCTGGGGATATAAGACCGAAGGCGCTGCCGACGGCGTGGAGGGGTTCGAGAAGGCAATAGCGTGGAATCCTGCCATCGTTGTGACCGATCTGAAGATGCCGCGGATGGACGGAATGGAGCTTCTGAACCGTATCGCCAATCTTCCCAATCGCATGGCGGTGGTGATGATGACGGCCCAGGGCTCGATCGAGTCTGCCGTGGAGGCCATGCGCAAAGGGGCCTACGATTACGTTCCAAAGCCGGTCGACCCCTTGCGGCTACGCACCATTTTGCAAAACGCGAGCCAGCAGCACGCCGACCACGACACCGACCAGGAGGCCGTTCGGCGGCAGCAGCGCGACACCGGCATGCTGGGCCCGCTGGTGGGAACCTCGACCAGGATGAAAGAGGTCTTCTCGCTGATCGATCGAGTAGCGCCGTCGAACGTCAGCGTGTTGGTGACCGGGGAGAGTGGCACCGGCAAGGAGCTTGTCGCCCGCGCCTTGCACGAGCTGAGCTCGCGGCACAACAAACCGTTCGTCGCGGTCAACTGCGCCGCAATTCCCGAAACCCTCATCGAGAGCGAGATCTTCGGTCACGAGAAGGGAGCCTTTACGGGCGCGCTCGAACGCAGGGCCGGATGCTTTGAGCTGGCCGAAGAGGGAACTTTGCTGCTGGATGAGATCGGCGAGATGCCCGCGGCTACCCAGGCCAAGCTGCTGCGCGTACTCGAAGACCGCAAGCTGCGTCGCCTGGGAAGCAAGGTCGAGACTCCGGTGGATGTCCGGGTCGTGGCCGCGACCAACAAGGATCCCGAGCAGGCGGTCGCGGACGGAGAGCTGCGCGGCGACCTGTACTATCGCCTGAACGTCTTCAACATCCAGATGCCTCCTCTGCGCGAGCATATGGAGGACATTGCTCCCATCGCGCAGAAGATGATCGTCGACCTGAACGAGCGGCATCGCTGCACTGTGACCGGCATCAAGGATGCCCTGTTGAAGCGGCTGATGACCTATTCCTGGCCCGGCAATGTGCGCGAACTGCGAAATACGATCGAGCGGGCCATGATTATGGCGGGCACGGGATTGCTTGGAGTCGAGCACCTGCCGCCGAACTTTGGCGAGCCGGGGTTTGCTCCCTCCGTCCGCGGCGGCCGTGCTGCTGCTCAGGAAAATGCGATGGAGATGGCGCGTCCAACCGACGTGGAGCGATACCTGGAGGATCAGAACACGGTCCGGGTAGAAGTCGGGACCACCGTCGACGAGGCAGAGCGTCAACTGATTCTGAAGACGCTGATGTCGACCCACAACAACAAGACCAAAGCCGCTGAGATTCTTGGCATCAGTTCGAAGACCCTGCAGAACAAGCTGAAGGAATACTCGAATAACGCTGCCCTGGTGGAATAGGCAATGCGGCTGAAGACGAAGCTGGTCGTATCGGCTACCGGACTGACATTTGCTATCGTCATGGTGTTGTCGGTTCTGTTCGTCGGCGAGCTCCTGCGGCAGAGAATCGAGCAAACGACGGCTGCTAACAACGTGCTTGCCAACGAGGTCACCCTGATGACCCGGCAGGCGGTTGAAACTGGTCTGCGCGCAAATCCTCCATCGGACCTGAGTGACGAAGCGCTTTCTGCCGCTGTCGGAGACGCCCTGCGCAGCTATCAGCCTCTGGCCGACGTGATGAATGCGATTGTGCGCTACTCTCCGACCGTCCAGGATGTCAGCGTGGCGGACGCCCACGGAACGATCATCGTGAGCACCGATCCGGATGAGGTGAATCAGCCAATCGCGCAACGGAACAGCCTTGAGAGCGTCCAGAACGGAAGTATCGCCTATCAGCGCAGGCAGGTCTTCGGAAGCCCGCAGGTCTTCGATACCGTCCAGCCTCTGGACCGCAATGGACGATCCTTCCTTGCGGTGCACGTCGGCGTTCGATCGACGTTTCTGCGCAACTCTTACGAACCCTGGCTGAGGGCTGCGGTTCTGTTTGCCCTATTGGCCGCTCTGGCTTCGATGCTTGCGGCCGCTGTGCTGGCCAATGCTGCACTGCAACCGATTGGACAGATCAGCCGCCAATTGGAAAAACTGACTCTTCAAAGCGGGGAGCCGGCGTTCGCTTCTTCTCCGAACAAGTCCGACAGCGACGCCGTCGTCCGCGTCTCCCAGACCATCGACCGGCTGGGCCAGCAGATGCGTTCGACGGAGGCGGGCTATACCGCTCTGCAGGCCAATCTGAACCAGATGCTTGATACGCTTCGCGACGGTGTGCTGCTGTTTACCGCTGACCGCCGGGCCGTGATCGTCTCCGACGCCGTGGCCTACTTCCTCAGCCACTCGCAGGCGGGGCTGGTGGGGAGACATCTGGAGGAGATCTTCGAGCCCGATACTGCCCTCGGTGCGGCCGTGCTCGCTGCTTTCGCCGATGGCGACTCCGTCAGCGTCGAGAGCGTGACGCTCGAGGACGGACGCCAGGTGCAGGTCTCGCTGGATCGCTTCAACGATGGCCAAGGCGAGAGCATGGGAACTTTGGTCACCCTGCGCGATCTGGAATCGATGATGCAACTTGGCCAGGAGCTCGAGATCGCGCGCCGTCTGGCTGCTATCGGACGCCTTACCGCCGGTGTGGGACACGAGGTAAAAAATCCCATTAACGCGATGGTTGTTCACCTGGAGCTGTTGCGGAGTAAGCTTGCCGCAGCCGGACCCGAGGCCTTCGGCGGAGCCCAGCGCCATGTGGACATCCTTACAGGAGAGATGCAGCGGCTCGACCGTGTTGTGCAGACGCTGGCGGACTTCTCGCGGCCCATGGATCTCAGGCTGCGCGAGCACGATCTGCGCCAGGTGGTCCATGACGTCGTCGAGCTGACCACGGCAGAGATGCAGGAAAACGGCGTACTCGTCTCCATTGATGCGCCGAAGGAGCCTCTGATGGTCCGCGCGGACGCCGAGCTGGTCCGTCAGGCGCTGCTGAATCTGTTGTTGAACGGCATGCAAGCGATGCCGCAGGGAGGAAAACTGAGCCTCGCGCTTCATCGCGACCACCAGTTTGCGGCTGTCGAGGTAATCGATGAAGGAGAGGGTATCGCTCCCGAGGTGCTTCCGCGTATCTTTGAGCTGTACTTCACCACGAAACCTAAGGGCAGCGGAATCGGGTTAGCGATGACCTATCGCATTCTGCAAATGCACGGCGGCACGCTGGATGTGCGGTCCAATGCCAATCCGCGCGCGCGCGACCGTGGAACCACATTCACGCTGCGTTTGCCCATGGCCGCAGGCACAGCAACAGAGACAAGAAAAACCACGGCGACCGGAGCCAGCCGCAAAGTTATGGGAGAGCACGTTTGATGCACTACCGCAGCAAGATCGCGACGGCAAGGCGAACGATGTCATGGGCCGGTATGGCCTGTGCGCTGGTCTTTGGAGTGAGCGGGTGCAGGCATAAACCCGTTCTTCCTCCTCTGCCGCCGATCGCCGAGCCTCTGGTGCTCGTCACCCCGCCTGCTCAGGTGCCTCCGCCGATGATCGAGCCGCCCCAGGTCGATCTGCCGCCCGTCCCCGTGGCCTCAGGCGCGTCTCCGCGGCGCGAGCGGAGACACAGACCGACGCCGCCGAACACGCCAGCCACGGCGCAGACCAATATGGGAGAGACTCCCGCTGCAACGATATCCCCTGAGGACGTGGCGATCGGAGCGCTTTCTTTAGGCGGCGAAGCCAACCCGCGCGCGCAGCAGGAGGCGGCCGAACTTCTGGCTTCGATCGAGAGACGGCTGAATAGCCTGTCCCCCGCGAAGGAGCGGACCGACAAGGCCCAGATTAGCCGCATCCGGAACTTTCAACGTCAGGCACAGGGGGCGTTGAACACTGGCGATGTGGAGGGAGCAAAGACGCTCGGGACCAAGGCGAAGCTTCTGCTCGACGACCTCGAGAAGTAATCCTACGAAAAGGAAAAGCGGCTGAGCCTTCCGGCCACCCGCTCTATCTTTCCTGAAGCCTCAAGCTCTGCAGCTACGCGTCAGCTCCATGGCATTTCTTGAACTTCTTGCCTGAGCCGCACGGACACGGATCGTTGCGCCCGACCTTCTCTCCGGTGACTCGCGGAGAGTTGCCATTGGTTGCCGTCGCCGTTCCCACGGCGCGGGCCTGGTCAAGCTCATGCTGCTTCTTCCGCTGGAACTCGCGCTCGAGCGCGTCGATAGTGGTGGCGGGAGCGCGTGTCTGGATGGGGACCGGCGTGTGCTCCGGCGCAGATGCGGCGGAATGCGTGGCCCCAGATGACTGGGATAGACCTGCGGGAACGCCTGCCGCCTCGGGAGCGTCCAGAGCTGCGCCGCCAAATCCCGGGGGAAGCTGATCGAGGCTCTCAATCGGCGTGCCGTCCGGACCGATAATCTGCATCCGGAAGAGGTGCCGCAGCGTGTCCTCCTGGAAGCGCATCATCATGGCCTCGAACATCTCGAAGGACTCTTTCTTATAGGCCACCAGAGGGTCCTGCTGGGCGTAGCCACGCAGGCCGATGCCCTCCTTCAGGTGGTCCATCTGTAGCAGATGGTCCTTCCACAACCCGTCGAGCACGCTTAGCATCACGACGCGCTCGTGATAGCGCATCGCCTGCGACCCCAGAATCTTCTCCTTGATCTCGTAACGAGCGCCGAGCCTCTCGAAGATCGTCTCGCCAAGCTCATGCCGGCCCAGATTGGAGATGTCGACTTCATTCTCAAGGTGCGCACCAAACTGGTCGTAGAGAGACGCAAACAGCGGCTCGGTCTTCCACTCTTCCGGATTCACCTTGTCTGGAGCATTTTCGTCGAGCATGTTCGAGAGGATCGTCGAAAGATAGTCGTCGGTGATGAGCTGCTTCTGATCGACGCCTTCCATCAGTTGCTTGCGCAGGCCGTAGACCGCCTCGCGCTGCTTGTTCATCACGTCGTCGTACTCGAGGACATGTTTGCGCGACTCGAAGTTCTGCGTCTCGACCGCCTTCTGCGCGGCCTCGATGCGGCGCGAGATCATGCCGCTTTCGATGGGCACGCCCTCTTCCATGCCCAGTCGCTGCAGCAGTGTCGAGACCCACTCGCGCGCGAAGATTCGCATCAGGTCGTCTTCGAGCGAGAGGTAGAAGCGCGAGGCTCCGGGATCGCCCTGGCGTCCGGCGCGTCCGCGAAGCTGGTTGTCGACACGACGGGACTCGTGACGCTCGGTGCCGATGATATGCAGGCCACCAGCGGCGATCACCGCGTCGTGTTCCTTCTGGGCGGCGCTGGAGTGTGCAGCAACGGCGGCATCCCACGCCTCCTGCGTCGTCTCGAACTCCTGTGAGGAGTAGTAGAAGCGGTACATCCCCGGTCCGGCGACCGGCGAGATGGCTCCCTCGGCGGCAGAGACGGCGCGCGCCTGCGACTTACGCACGAGATCCTGGCGGGCCATGAAGTCCGCATTGCCGCCCAGCAGAATGTCGGTTCCGCGTCCGGCCATGTTGGTCGCGATCGTGACCATACCGATGCGTCCGGCCTGTGCGACGATCTCGGCTTCCTTCTCGTGGAACTTTGCGTTCAGCACCACGTGACGGACGCCTTTGCGCTTGAGGATCTCTGACAGCAGCTCGGACTTCTCGATGCTGGTCGTGCCGACCAGGACCGGTTGCCGCTCCTCGTGCAGACGGGCGATCTCGTCGGCCACGGCGAAGTACTTCTCCTTCGCGGTGCGATACACCACGTCTGCGTTTTCGACGCGCAGCATGGGGCGGTTCGTCGGGATGACGACGATGTCGAGCTTGTATATCTTGTCGAACTCCGCAGCCTCGGTCTCGGCGGTGCCGGTCATGCCCGAGAGCTTCTTGTACATGCGGAAGTAGTTCTGGAAGGTGATTGTCGCCAGCGTCTGGTCTTCCTTGCGGATGGCGACGCCTTCCTTGGCCTCGACGGCCTGGTGCAGGCCATCGGACCAGCGGCGGCCCGGCATCAGGCGGCCGGTGAATTCGTCGACGATGATAACTTCGCCTTCTTTGACGACATATTCGACATCGCGCTTGTAAAGGGAATGCGCTTTGATGGCGACTTCGACGTGGTGCTTCAGGTCCCAGTTCTCCGGATCGGCGATGTTGCCGATGCCGAGAAGTTTTTCGATCTTCTCCCAGCCGTCGTCGGTCACGGTGATGGCGCGGGTCTTCTCGTCCACGACATAATCGCCGCTCCACGTCTTGGTCTCGAGCGTCTCGATCAGCTCGCCCAGCTCCAGCTGCGGGATGATGACGTTCACGCGGGCATACTTGTCCGTCGTCTGGTCGGTCGGACCGGAGATGATCAGCGGTGTACGCGCCTCGTCGATCAGGATGGAGTCCACCTCGTCGACGATGCAGTAGTAGTGGCTGCGCTGCACCTGATCGGACAGCTCGAACTTCATGTTGTCGCGCAGGTAGTCGAAGCCGAACTCGTTGTTGGTTCCGTAGGTGATGTCGGCGGCGTAGGCGGCGCGGCGCTGCGCATCGTCCAGGTCGTGAACGATGACGCCGACCGAGAGGCCAAGGAAGCCGTAGATCTTGCCCATCCACTCAGCGTCGCGCTTGGCCAGGTAATCGTTGACCGTGACCACGTGGACCCCACGCCCGGCCAGCGCATTCAGGTAGCAGGGAAGCGTAGCCACCAGCGTCTTGCCTTCGCCGGTCTTCATCTCGGAGATCTGGCCGGCGTGCAGCACCATGCCGCCGATCAGCTGTACATCGAAGTGGCGCATGCCGACCGCACGTCGACCG
>DATHJA010000129.1:0-3747 GCA_035316475.1 Edaphobacter sp.
CGGACGCCGCAAGGTCACCAGCATCGACAGCTCGACCCCGGCGAGCGATGAGCGAGGTGCCACCACTCAGGTCTCCTACCACTACAGTGTGGTCGATTCCCCGGCCTGGGCCACGGCTGAAGAGAGCCAGAACGCCTTTCCACAGATCCGCGAAAGACTCTCCGGCCCCCATACTGCAGTCGCTATCCTCATCGAGACCAACGAGGGCTGGAAGTTCGCCCGCCCCGGAGGTGTCGCACCCTCGTCTTCAGGGCAATAAGCTACAACCAACAGCAGGGGGTGGGGTGGGATCCCGCCCCACCCCTGCTGTTAGTCCTCATCCGGCCCGTTGAGCGCTCTCTGCTCCTGGCTCCATGCCTTCATCTCGTACTCGCGCGGAGGAATCTCGCCCGCAAGATAGCGTACGAAGTAGTCCCATCGCCGCCGCGTCATGTAGGGTGTCGCCGAACCGTAGCCATGGTGCGCATTGGGAATCAGTAACAGGTCAAAGTCCTTGTTGGCCTTGATCAGCGCTTCCACTAGAACCAGCGTGTTGTTCAGCGGGACGTTGTCGTCCATCGTGCCGTGCGCCAGCAGAAGGTGGCCTTTCAGATTTTTGACATAGTTCTGGTTGGCCTGGCTGTCGTAGTTGCTGGTTCCGTCGGGGCTCTTGACTTCGAGTCCCGCCCACTTCTCCGCCCAGTCGTCCTCATAGTCGCGCTGGTCGTGGTTTCCGCTCTCGGCGATCCCCACTTTGAAGAAGTCCGGAAAATTGAACATCGCCGCCGCCGTCGCATTGCCGCCGCCCGAGTGGCCGTAGATACCCGCGCGGTCGATGTCGATCCACGGATAGCGTTGTGCCAGTTCCTTCATCCCCGCCACCTGGTCGGGAATCGTATTGTCGCCCAGGTTGCCGTAGTAGAACTCGTGGAACGCCTTCGACCGCCACGGCGTACCCATGCCGTCGATGCACATCACGACGAAGCCCAGCTCTGCCAGAGCCTGCATGTCGCGGTGCGCCGCCGCAAAGCTGCGGCTGCCGCACGAGCCCGTCTGTGGCCCGGGGTAGACGCCATTCACGATGGGATACTTCTTCGACGCGTCAAAGTTCGTCGGCTTGAATAGAAAGCCATAGAGGTCCGTCTTTCCGTCCCGCGCTTTCACGGTGATCGGAGTCAGAGGCTTCCAGCCCGCGGCCACCAGCTTCGTGATGTCCTCGCGCGCCACCTCCATCGCGAGCGCGCCATCGGTGGCGCGCGCCACAGTCGTCTGGGGCGCGGTCGGGGTCGAGGCCACATCGATGAAGTACTTGCCATCGGGCGAGGCCGTCACCTCGTGGTCCGCATCCTCCGGAGTCAGCAGCTTCATGCCGCTGCCGTCAAAACGGATGCTGTAGTAGTGCCGGAAGTATGGATCGCGGCCCTTCTGCTTGCCCACAGCCTGGAAGTACAACGCGCGTTCGGCCGCATTCACCAGCAGCACCTGGGTCACATTGCCGTCGCCGCGCGTGATCTGGTTCTTCAGCTTTCCGGTCTTGCCGTCGTAGAGGTACATCTGGCCCCAGCCGTCGCGCTCGCTGAACCACAGCACCTCGTCGGTTCCCCAGAGATACTTCCAGTTCACGCGGTCGTTTCCGCTCTCGAAGAACTTCGGAGCCGTCTCGGTCATCACCTCGCGCACATCGCCAGTCTCAGCATTGGCCACGCGAAGCCACTCCTGCCGGTGATCGCGCGAGGTGGAAACGAACGCCAGCTGTCTGCTGTCGTCGCTCCATTGCACATCGTCCCAGCCGCCATTGCAGCTTACGTCGTCGCAGATCGTCGAGCGGTGCTGGTCCGGAGGAAGTTTCAGGCGGATGACCTTGCGCGCGTCCACGTCGATCACCACGCGCTCAATCATGGTGACGTTCTCGTCGCCCACCAGAGGATACTTCCACGCCTCGAGCTTCGGATGGCGATTCGTCACCGGAACCAGGTACATCTCGTCCACCTTGCGCTGGTCCTGCTGGAAGGTGGCAATCTTCTTCGAATCCGGAGACCAGAGCACGACCGGGCGATCGCTGTGTTGCCACCCGGCGTTGTCGGTGGCGTAGCCGAAGTCCTTCACGCCGTCGGTGGTTAGCTGCGCCTCTTTGCCCGTCGCAACCTCGCGCTCCCACAGGTTCCAGTCGCGGAGGAAGACAGCTTTGGTTCCATCCGGCGAAAGCTCGGCGGGCTGCGCCGGTCCCCTGCGGTTCTGCCGGGCGGCGGGCGCGGCGCCCGGCTTGTCCGTCGCCACGCAGGTGCCTGTGCCGCTCAGGTCGCAGCGCCAGTGCCTCTCGGCGGCAGAAAAGATCACGGTCCGGTCCTGATCGGCCAGAGAGAGCTCCGCAATCGCAAGGTGATTCGGGTCTTGTGATGAGCTTGTCGGAGCACCCGCTCCTCCGTCTGCTTGCAGCGCCGTCTGCAATGCACGGGCGAGCTTCGCGTGATCGAACGCCGGTGCCTTCGTCTTCTTCGCCGGATCGACCAGCATGTACGTCGAGCCCTCCGGCCCGCGGTCCCGGTACCAGAACCTTCCGTCGCCGAGCCACACCGGATGCTCCACACCGTGATAGACCAGCGGATTGACGTTGTAGTTCATGAGCCGCTCGGCCCGCGCGTAATCTTCCGGCGTCAACTGTCTGGGCTCCTGTGCCGCTCCCATTACTGCCAGCGACGCCAGCAGCGCGCCCATCCACAGACACAACTTCTTTCCTGACGACATTCTCCGCTCCCCGTTTCCAACCTTAGTGATGACAATGAAGAAGCCAGTCTACCGCCCCGCTCCTCCGGACGCATGCGAGATTGTGGCTCAACGAGTCGTCTCCCCGCCCGCTCCCTGGATCTTCCAGAGCATCTGGCGCAGGACGCCCATCCATACCGGAACATCCGCAGCCGTAAGCCCCATGCGCAGCACCAGCCGCCTTACCTGCTCCTCGCTGGAGTTGGAGGGATGCCTCCGCGTATACTCCGACACCTCCAGGACCTTCTGAAACAGCTCCACAAGACGCTCCACCTCATCGGCGCGAGCCGGCTCGCGAACGCCCTTTACCGCAGAGCCCTCCTCGTTGCGCGAGAGCTCGTAGAGACACACCGCAACGGCCTGCCCGAGGTTCATCGAGGGATGCCGCATCTGTTCATGGCTATGCATGGGGATGGTCAGGAGCCAGCGGCAGTAACTCAGCTCCTCGTTGCTCAATCCTGTCTTCTCCGAGCCGAACAGGATCGCGATTCGCGCGCTATTACCCTCGGCTTCTGCGCGGATCTCCTCTGCCGCCTCTGCGAGAGCGCGCAGCGGATGCTCCAGCGCTCGCTCTCCCACAGCGGTCGTTCCCACAACCAGCGTGCAATCGGCAATAGCCTCGGCGACCGAGCGAAAGGTCTTCGCCTCGGCCAGGACCGCGGAGGCATCGACGGCAGAGCGCGCCGTCTCGAGGGGAGGGAGATACTCCTGCACCACGCGCAGGTGATGGAATCCGAAGTCGTGCATCGCCCTCGCTGCAGCGCCAATGTTGTTCGGATTGCGGGCTCGCACCAGCACAACGACGATGCGGTCGCGAAAGCGTTCCAGAGACTCAGGGCTCACGGAATCATTTTAAGTTAAGCAGCTTAAAAACGAGGGCGGCCCGGAACCTTTGCTCCGGACCGCCCTACCTTGCCCCCGTCTTACCTCTTACCTGCGCTCATGGTCATTGTGAGCATCGTGGTTGATCTGCTGGCTCACATGATTCTGTTCGTGGTTGACCTG
>DATHJA010000130.1:0-3585 GCA_035316475.1 Edaphobacter sp.
GCGGCCTACATCCTGGCCATGGATACCTTCGGCCCCATCACCGACAACGCCGGCGGCATCATCGAGATGTCGCATCAGCCGCACGAGATCCGCGAGCGCACCGACAAACTGGACTCGGCCGGCAACACCACCAAGGCGCTCACCAAGGGATACGCCATCGGCTCGGCATCGCTGGCCGCGTTCCTGCTCTTCTCCGCGTACCTAGAGGAGATCAAAACGATCGTCACCGACAAGGTCACCAGCGCGGGCGGCTACATGCCTGCGGGGTGGAGCTTCACCAACATCAACCTTGCCCAGGTGCCGGTCTTTGTCGGCGCTCTGCTTGGAGCGATGCTGACCTATCTCTTCAGCTCGCTCGCGATCAAGGCCGTCGGCCGCACCGCGCAGATGGTTGTGCAGGATGTGCGCGCCCAGTTCCGCGAGAACCCGGGAATCATGGAGGGAACGTCAAAGCCCGACTATGGCCGTTGCGTCAGCATCGTCACGGGAGCGGCACTGCGTGAGATGGTTGTGCCGGGCGTGCTGGCGGTCGGTCTGCCCGTCGCGGTAGGCCTGATCTTCCGCCACCTCAGCCCCAGTTATCACGCCAATATCACCGTCTATGCTCCGGGAACGATCATTCCCGTCCCGGCGATCGGCGGCCACGCCGTAAACCTGGCTGGAGCCGAGGCGGTCGCGGGTCTGCTGATGGTTGGCACTATCTCCGGCGTCCTGTTGGCCATGCTGATGAATAACGGAGGCGGAGCCTGGGACAACGCAAAGAAGTTCATCGAGACTGGAGAGTACGGCGGCAAGGGAAGCGAAGCCCACAAGGCAGCCGTTGTAGGTGACACAGTCGGCGATCCCTTCAAGGATACGGCCGGGCCAAGCCTGCATGTGCTGATCAAGCTCCTGGCAACGATCACACTCGTGCTTGCTCCGCTCTTCGTCTAGAACATCCAGAACATAAACTTGCGGTGACAAGAGTTGAATTCGTAATCCGACTCTCGTTGCCGCAATTTTATTTTCAGGAACACACTCGCTCAGCCTCGGTATACCAAAAGCATCTTCTCGAATGCAGAATGAAGAGGTTGACATCAGGGGCTGGATTCGCTTTATTGCGTGGCATCCAGCGAGTCAATTTCGTTGCATACCCTATACAATCTTCTTCGGCGGAGCGAGTTCACGACCGCCCAGGAAAAAGGTATGGCTCGTCATACAGGCAATGGTGTTGCAGAGAAGAAGAAGGCTGCCAGCGCGGTAAGCGGAAACTCGCTCACGCGCGAACAGCTCGTCGAGTTCTACCGTCTGATGTATCTCTCGCGGCGGACGGATGATCGCGAGATCGTACTCAAGCGGCAACAGAAGATCTTCTTCCAGATCTCGTGCGCCGGTCACGAAGCTCTGCTGGTCGCTGCCGGCATGGCGATGCGTCCGGGCTACGACTGGTTCTTTCCGTACTATCGCGACCGCGCCATCTGTCTGGCGTTGGGCAACACCGTTGAGGACCAGCTGCTGCAGGCCGTCGGTGCCGCCAGCGACCCAGCCAGTGGCGGACGGCAGATGCCGTCGCATTGGTCCAGCCCCAGGCTGCACATCGTCAGTCCGTCATCTTCGACGGCGACGCAGTGCCTGCATGCGGTGGGTTGCGCGGAGGCGGGCCGCTATCTCGCGAAGCATCCTGAGGCCGCGGAAAAGCATGACGGCGACTACCGTCAGTTCAAGGACATCGTCTTTCACGGCGACGAAGTGACCTACGTCTCCATCGGCGAGGGCTCGACCAGCCAGGGCGAGTTCTGGGAGGCTCTCAACACGGCGAGCAACGGCAAGCTGCCTGTGGTCTTCGTCGTCGAGGACAACGGCTACGCCATCTCGACTCCGGTTGAAGCCAACACACCCGGAGGAAACATCTCCCGGCTGGTAGCGAACTTTCCTAATTTCCACTTTGCGGAGATCGACGGCACCGACCCCATTGCGAGCTACAAAGCGATGGCTGAAGCAGTCGCCTACTGCCGCGCGGGCAAGGGGCCAGCCCTCGTTCATGGACACGTCATTCGCCCCTACTCGCACTCGCTGAGCGACGATGAGCGCCTCTACCGCTCGGTCGCCGAGCTCGAGGCCGACGGACTGCGCGACCCTATCTCGCGGATGCAGATGTGGCTCCTCCGCGAAGGCATCCTCGACGCCGAGGCGATTAATCGCCTCGAGCGCCAAGTCGACGAAGAGGTTCAGCGCGCAGCCGACAAGGCTATGATGGCCACGCTGCCCACGCCCGATAGCATCCTGCGGCACATCTACTCCGAGCACCTGACGCCAATGGACAAGCGATTCCAGCGCGAGCCCGAGGCGACGGCCGACAAGAGCGAGCGCACCATGGCCGACCTCATCAATCTCTGCCTCAAGGACGAGATGCGCCGCGACAACAGGATCGTCGTCTTCGGCGAAGACGTAGCCGACGCCACGCGCGATAAGGCGCTGCGTGAAGGCAAGCTCAAAGGGAAGGGCGGCGTCTTCAAGCTGACCTCTGGCCTGCAGCTTGAGTTCGGCAACGATCGCGTCTGGAACTCTCCTCTCGCCGAAGCGAACATTGTAGGCCGCGCCATCGGCATGGCTGTTCGTGGTCTCAAGCCGGTTGTCGAGATCCAGTTCTTCGATTACATCTGGCCGGCCATGCACCAGATGCGGAACGAACTCTCCGTCCTGCGCTGGAGATCGAACGACGGCTTCAGCTGCCCGTTGGTCATGCGTGTTCCCATCGGCGGCTATCTCACCGGCGGCTCCATCTATCACTCGCAGTCCGGCGAGAGCATCTTCACCCACACGCCCGGTGTTCGCATCGTCATGCCGTCCAATGCGCTCGACGCCCTGGGACTACTGCGTACGGCGATCCGCTGCGACGACCCTGTGCTCTTTCTCGAGCACAAACGGCTCTATCGCGAGACCTTCGGCAGGGCGGTCTACCCCGGGCCGGAGTATTCCATTCCGTTCGGCAAGGCCAACATCGTGCGTCCCGGCAAAGATCTTACGGTCGTGACCTACGGTGCCGTGGTCCCTAGGGCGCTGCAGGCGGCACAGAAGATCCATCGCGAGAAGGGAATCGATGTGGAGCTGATCGACCTGCGCAGCCTGACCCCTTACGACTGGGAGGCCATCGCCGAGAGCGTACGCAAGACCAACCGCGTCATCGTCGCACACGAGGACATGATGAGCTGGGGTTATGGTGCCGAGATCGCCGCGCGCATCGCCGACGAGCTCTTCCACGATCTCGATGCTCCGGTGCGCCGGGTGGCCGCGATGGACACCTTCGTTGCCTACCAGCCCTTGCTGGAAGACGTCATCCTGCCCCAGGCGCAGGATATTTATGAAGCCATTGCCAATCTCGCCGCATTTTAATGTTGTGCCCGCGGGCGGAGAATCCGCCCCGCAGCGAAACTTCTCTGAATAGTTGGAGTTGTTAAGAAAGGGCTGTTTCTATAACGATCGGCGTCTCAACGGCATCTGAGGAGTTGGCTATGGCGGGTCTACCGATCACAAGACAGGCGATCACAAGACGAGGCTTCATGAAGAACGGCGCCCTGGCGCTGGTCGGAACCTCGACGATTCCCA
>DATHJA010000131.1:0-4201 GCA_035316475.1 Edaphobacter sp.
GTCGATATCCCTGCCGTGATTCAGCTGACGAAGTCCCGGCCGCAGTTTGGCGCCGGCAACAATCCCATGGAGCGCGGCCGCTCGCTCTACCAGAAGAACTGCGCCGTCTGTCATGGAGCAGACCGTGCCGGTCATCCGCCATCGTTTCCTTCCCTGATCGGCGTCAACGCCCGCTTGAACAACGAAGAGCTCATCGACCTCATCCACGCGGGCAAGCCGCCCATGCCGGGCTTTCCGAACATCACAGGCCAGTCGATGACCGACCTGCTGACCTACGTAAACAACGGATTTGTTCCCAGCGACGCTCCTCCGCGCAAGGTGATGAAGGGCCTGGCCGAAGGCGAGCCGCGCTGGCGCACCGACTACGGCTACTGGTACACCAAGGCGGGCAACGGCGTGATGCGTCCGCCGTGGACGACCCTCTCGGCCTATGACATGAATACCGGTGCTCAGTTGTGGCAGGTCCCGATCGACAGCGATCCGAGCTATCCCATCAAAGGCGTCAAGACCGGCACGGGAGACACGAACAAGGTCGGGATTGCTATTACTGGGAGCGGACTGCTCTTTGTCCCCGAAGACCGGTTGAAGAAGCTGATCGCGCTTGACGCTGACACAGGCAAGACCCTGTGGGAGGGCGACCTTCCAGAGAAGGCAGTAGGGGTTCCCTCTGTCTACGCCGTGAACGGACGCGAATATATAGTCGTTCCGGCAGCAAGTGGAGTTGCCCGTCCAAAGGGTAAGGCCAGGACGGCCCCCGCTGACGCGACCACTCCCGCGGCTCCAGTGCATAACCAGTTCGTCGTCTTCGCGTTGCCGGAAAAGAAGTAGTCTCCCATCAGGTTGGGCAGAGGATTCAAGGTTTGGCCAGGACGAAGTAAGCTGGTCTTTATGAATCCTCTTGTCTCTGTCCCATGGCTTGCCGAGCGTCTCAACGATCCCCAAACGGTCGTGCTGGATGCGACACTTCCGCCGGTAGGCGTGGTGCCGCCTGTCGATACGCGTGGGCGCTATCTCGAGCGGCACATCCCGGGAGCAGTCTTCTTCGATATCGACGAGCTCTCCGACCACTCCACTCCTCTGCCGCACATGCTTCCCAGCGAAGAGGAGTTTTCGCGGAAGATGGCCGAGCTGGGCGTGGGGGGCGATATGACCCTCGTAGTGTACGAGCAGGCAGGCGTCTTTTCCGCCCCGCGGGCATGGTGGATGCTGCGCACCTTCGGTGTACGGCAGGTCTATCTTCTGGATGGCGGACTGGAGGCGTGGTCGAAGGCGGGGTTTCCTGTCGAGGCGGGTCCTGTACAACGCGGCAATGCGGTCTTTACGGCAACGCTCAACCACGGCGCGGTGAGGGACTTCGCGCAGGTCCAGAAGATGATCGCGGGTGGAGCGCAGATTCTGGACGCTCGTTCGGCGGCCCGGTTCGCCGGCACAGCTCCGGAGCCACGCCCGGGCATCAGCTCAGGACACATGCCAGGAGCTACCTCGGTTCCGTTTCCGGAGCTTACAGCGGACGGTCGTATGAAGAACGCTGAAGGACTTCGCGAGGCGTTTGCGGCGAAGAAGGTCGATCTGCAGCAGCCGATCACGACGACCTGCGGCTCGGGCGTGACAGCGGCCGTGATTGCACTGGGTCTGGAGATTGCAGGAGCAAGTCAGGTGAGCCTGTACGACGGCTCGTGGGCCGAGTATGCACAGAGGCCCGAGGCTGTGATCGAAAAAGACTAGCCCTACCTCAGGTTCTTCTGAAAAAAAGCGAGAGCGAGATCTTCTGTCTCGGTGTGGACCTGTGCACGGCTTACTCCGGCGTCAGGTTTGCAGGAGCCGAGTACTTTTTCTCCGGATGGGTTGCAGAGCGTGCTGAAGATGTAATGGTTTGCATCGCCGGGGAAGATCTTTAACTGCACCTCTGGAATGAGCTTCGCAAAACGCTCGGCATTTGTCTTTGGATCAACGATAGTATCGCCTGCACCGGTGACGATGAAGACAGGCACGTGGATCGATCTCAGGCTCTGCTCGCTGAAGGCGAATCCTACAGCAGGTGCCATAGCAAAGACTGCCTTCACGCGCGGATCGCGATGCGATTCGTGCTGGTGGCGCAGGGACTCCTGAATGACGGAATCGGTGTCCTTGATCTTGTTGTAGTCGGCGATCCATTGCCGGAAGATCGGGGGAAGATTGCAGTTTTTGTCCTCTGCATGGTTTGCACAGTAGGTTGTGGCATCGAAGGTGCCTCCTGCGGTCTCGATGACAGTAGCGCCACCGGCGGAATGGCCCACCGCGCCGATGCGCCTGCTGTCGATGCGCGGACCGAACTTCGGGTCGGCCAGCATCTTGTCGATCAATACTGAGAGATCGCGCGGACGATCCCATTCAAGGACAAACCCCTGCGGCAGCATCTGCGGTTCGGCAACAGTATTGCCGTGATGGTTGACCCCGGCGACGATGTAGCCATGCGAGGCGAGGAACCAGCCGAGCCAGCCCATGGAGTAAGCGAGACTCGACGTGCCATGGGAGAGAACGATGAGCGGAAATTTCTGACTGCCTGCGGGGAGTGGGGCTTTTGGCGCATTTGGTTCGATGACGAACATGCCCTTGGTGAAGCTCTCGGGTTCGGGCTGGACAGAGGCGACAGAGCCGGCAGCGGCGGGATACCAGATGACGGTCTCGAGGGGCCGTGGACCCGTGTTGGCATAGTTGCGGCGGGTATCGTCGGTGAAGGAACGAGTCTCGAAGCCGACAGTATATTTTTGCGCGAACGAGACTGGCGTTACTAAACCAATGACGATGAGCGTGAGACGGATCGCCTGCAACTTCATGTGGGGCATCCTTGTTTCAGTGTGGAACTTCCGTTACTGCATCAGAGGGGTTTCCAACAGCTTAATATTTACCTTTGCCATCTCGATGGTTGCACAGGAGCTTCCCAGGATCTCGCCGTCGGCCTCGACCGCGATGGCCTGCTTATATTTCATGCCTGGAATGGGCCGGCATACCACGCGCATTACATCTTCGTAGCGAGCTGCTGCATGCGTCCTGGGAGTACGGTTGCGTTGGCCTTCCCCAAGCGCCAATGCCTGCCATGAAGCCTGCGCCAGACGGAGCCGCGATGCTCCTTCGATGCTGGCAAGACGGAGGAATGGGAGGTCCAGGCCTCCTCCCGGACGCCAGAGGTTCAGCTCCGCCACACGAACCGCGATGAGTTCGGAGACTCTTCGCTGGAAGACTTCGCCACCGACGGTTGTGATCTCGACCTCGAAGGGTTCGAGAGGGTAGGTGAAGAGGGTCTCGAGCCCGGCGCCGAAGTAGGCGATCTTTCCTGCCCTGTGTTTGCCGTAACGCTCCGCCGCCTTCATCATGGCAGCGTGTCCGCCCATGCCGGCGGCCATGGCGAAAAACCAGCTGTGTTCTCCTGTGGCAGTTGGGCAGGTGATCTTTCCAAGTGGCACAGAGCGCGGTTTCGCTGCCAGCAACCATTGCGCGGCTTCGACCGGGTGGAGGGGTATCTTCAGGTTCTGCGCAAGGATGTTTCCTGTGCCGAAGGGGCAGATTCCCAGGGGTGTCTCGGATCCAGCCAGCCCCTGCAGGGCATCGAAGACCGTTCCATCGCCACCGCATACGATGACGGCATCCAGATGCTCCTGCACGGCGCGAGCGATGGCGTCTTTGGCCGACCGGTCCGGAGTCGCCTCCAGAAGCTCGACGGTAACCCCGGCCTTCTCAAAGACCTGGCGGATGCCAGGAAGATATCGCTGGCTATTCCGTTCAAAGATAGGATTGACCAACAATAAAATCCTGCGCACGCGATCATCCTAACCGCTTTTCGCCTGGCTTATGGACTGCTTGGGATGGTTCCGTCGTTAAGACCAGGCGTTGCGGTTGAGATCGTCAAGGCAAACCCGTCTTGACCTGATGCGAATAGGTCCTTTGAGAAGAGATCTATACGGTGGCCATCTCCTTCTCGGTCTGCTTCCATTCGCCGAGGGAGCGGCTGAGCAGCGCGGCGGCGCAGCCCTCTCCGCATAGAACGATGATGTCGTCCTTCTGCGCGAGCTTCCAATCCCAAGGGATGAAGGTAATCCCAGAGGGGGACACAGAGGCAAGAACCCAATGGTTCGTGGTCTGCTTCTGGATCCCGCAGATGCATGTAAATACAGTTGTGACTGCCATGGGGCCCCTCCTTTCCTCGCTGGTCAGGAGATGAAAG
>DATHJA010000132.1:0-22017 GCA_035316475.1 Edaphobacter sp.
TTCGCCAAACTCATCCCGAAAGAACGTGTAAGTCGCCGCCACCTCCACATGACGTTCTTCCACCTCTCCGTAGCGCATGTTGTGATTGCCTGTTGTGCAATCCACCGTGTAATGAGCACGCACGGGATAAACAAGCGTCGCTTTCGAGGAAAAATCAACGATTCGCTTCACCGCAGGAGCAAGTTGTACCGACGTGAAGTCGTATCGCTGATCGTCGTTACAGATTCCGATCCGCGTCAAAGATTGAATCAGCTTCTTTGCATCGGCTTCATCCATCGGCTTCGGATCTGCCGCTCGAACGGCTCCTGGAAAAACCAGGGTAAGTATCGCTAACGAAAGCAATATCTTCATTTACCAACCCCTCAAACCCTTAGCCATTCTGATACAGCATCCGGAAACAAGCAATGAGGAAACCGACGTTGTGGTTGACACTCGGACTGTAATTCTCCAGATGTAACTCTGGACAAACGTTTCCTCATAGGAGATTGCATGGCTTCAATCACTGGTTTCGGCGGCATTTTTTTTGCGAGCGAATGATCCGAAAGCTCTCTATAGCTGGTACGAACGGCATACGCGACGCACATGCGTTCTTCGACGCAGGGACGCGCGAAGTACTCGATGCAGTTCAAGCAGTACGAAGAGTGCGAAAGAAGGTGGAATCCTGGTGATGACGATCCCTATGCTAGGGTCGCGGCTCTCTGATCTTCATGTGGTTCCGGGTCGATAGTTGCCGAAAATCCGACTTAGAAGGAATCACCGGATGCTTTCTAATAGTTGAAACTCAATGCCAAGACCGATGGCTCGCCCACTTCAAGTCGTCGCCAGTTCACGAAAGCCGAGCACTCGATCAGCGCCTTGTATTGCTCAGGGCAGCGGTTAGCGAAATCCTTCACGTTCTCAAGTTCCAGGGTCATCACAGTCCCGGGCTCACAGTGCACATTGGACATACCATCCTCCGGTGCGTCCAAGGATGTCAGACAGTCAATCCAGGCGTTCATGTTCTTGCCGTAGAAATCAGGAAAGCCAAACACTTTCGCAAACTCCTCATGGAAGGAGTTCCAGCCACTTATGTCTTTACAGTCGAGCGAAACCTTCGTAGTCATCACGGCCTAAGCATAGTGCTTACGCATTCTGAAAGAAAACGGGCTTTTGAGAAACGGTGCCAGTTGCCGAAAACGCGACTCTCGGGGAAATTCGCATCAGTTCAAAGGGAATTGGTAATCTCAGACGTCGATGTGATGTATCGGGAGCGATGATTTTTGAGTTCTTCATTTGCAGCTGGAGACAGGGTCAGAGTGTCGAATGACTTCTTCTGGGCCAAGGGGGCGATTGGCACAATATCGACCCCGCCTCCAGAGGTGGTTGCGCTGAGTGGACCTTGGACGGAAGAAATCACAAGGGTCGAAACAAGTGCGCTCGGTGTCCACACTGTCTATTGGGTTTCGTTTAGCGAGCCTCAGTACGATGCAGATGGCGACGGGCCATATCGAGAAGGCCAAATTTGGGAAGTGCTCTAACGTTGCTTCCAAGGGACAATGACCTAGAGCCAATCTGAACTGAAGATGGTGAATCGTGTCAGCATCGTTGTTTCCGAAAACCGACTTTCGGGGAAGTCTACTCGGTTTAGCTACCATTACAACGGGAGCCGATATGCCTTGGACTGTGCGCGTAGAGGATGAGGAGGGAAAGCCCGAGGGTGAATCCTTCCTGATCGTTGAGTTTGGTTCGTTGCCAAAGGGAACACGGTTTCCCGTCTCAAGTCTTATTGAAGCTGCCCCTTGTTACGACACGGTACTGAATCCCGTGCAGGCCAACGCTCTGATCGGAGAATTGAACCTCTCGACAGCGGAATTTGGAACTGTCCACTCGCCTCTGCTAGAGCTTGCGAAGCGCGCCTTGAAACCGCACATGTATCTTCGTTTTATTGGCGATTAGTGTTGTTCCCGGTAAACGGGGTTTTCGGCAAGGTGTTTACCTCGAGAGCGCAGTGGACGGCATGGACGAATCTGCAGTCGGGATGAGGCGTGTAGAGCATCCAGCCCTATATGCTTTGCCTGGTTTCCTCAGCGGCCTGCCGTGCAGCAGCCAAGACCGCAGGATAGGTGTACGGAGACCATTTCAATACGTATCCATTGCCAAGCTCAGTGGTGAACTTGAACCTGTAGGCATCTGGATGTTCTGAGCCGGTCGATTGCTCATACTCCCACATCACATGCCTATGGTTCACCGAAGGACGAAACAACCTCAAAGCCTGTCAAGCCCGAACCCCACACAAATCCAACAAACCAAACCACATCCAATTGCCGATAAGTTTCATCCAATCGGCTAAACTTAAACCACAAGGTCAGGAAAACGGCTGCAAAGAGGAAATAAAAATAAATCACCTGTTTCCAATATCTTGCGGAAACAAACCACAAAAAATTGGATCTTTTCGCTCAATATTGCACGAGGTCCGGACCTAAACTCAATCTTTCCAAGATTTTGCAAAAAAACGCAGAGGGGAGGGGACCCCGGAAAACATGCTCATCGACTCCCACGCGCACCTGGACTTCTACACCACGCACCCCGCCGAACGCGACGAAATCCTCCGCCGCGCCTGGTCGGCCGAGGTGAAGACCATCCTCGCCATCGGCATCGGCGAGAACCCCTCCCAGATGCATCAGGCACTCGACCTCGCGACCACCGTAGCAGGCGACCACCTGCCCGCCGTCTTCGCCACCGCCGGAATCCACCCTGAGCAGGCCCACAACGCCACCCCCGAGGCCCTCGCCGAGCTCTCCCGCCTCGCCGCCCACCCCCGCTGCATCGCAGTAGGCGAGATCGGCCTCGACTACTACCACCTCGAAAACCCCGACATCCCCGTCCAGCAGCAGGCCTTCCTCGCCCAGATGAAGATCGCCACTGAGCTCCGCAAGCCCATCATCATCCACTGCCGAACCTCCGAGCTCGCCACCCCGCAAGCCAAACAGCGGTACGGCCCCGCCGACGCCTGGGCCGACACCCTCGCCCTCATCACCGAGCACTTCCAGCCCTCGGGCCTGCCCGGGATCATGCACTGCTTCTCCGGCAACGTCGAAGACGCCCGCCGCTCGCTGGACCTCGGCTTCTACCTCTCCTTCGCCGGAAACCTCACCTACCCGAAGGCGCAGGGCATCCGCGAAGCCGCCGCCTTCGCCCCGGCCGACCGCATCCTCGTCGAAACCGACGCTCCCTTCCTCGCCCCCATCCCCTACCGCGGCCAGCGCAACGAGCCCGCCTACGTCGCCCACACCGCCCGGGCGCTCGCCGAACTTCGCGGCATCTCACCCCAAGAGCTGGCGGATCTTACAACCGGAAACTTCCACCGCCTCTTCCCCACAACGCAACCCACACCAGAAGCCTGACATAATAGAAACCGAAAATTTTCGCGAGGAATTCAAACGATATGGCATCCGATAACAGCTTCGACGTAGTCAGCAAAGTAGAGATTCAAGAGGTCAAGAACGCCATCGATCAGGCCTCCAAAGAGGTAGGCGCCCGCTTCGACCTCAAAGACTCCAAGTCCAAGATCGAGCTCGAGGGCACCGAGACCATCCAGCTCGCCTCTCAGGACGAGTACAAGCTGGATGCCGTCAAGGAGATCCTCTCTCAGAAGCTGGTCAAGCGCGGCATCTCGCTCAAGAACCTCGAGTACGAGAAGATCGAGCCTGCTTCTAACTCCTCCGTCCGCCAGAAGATCAAGCTCAAACAGGGCATCGCTTCGGAAAACGCCAAGAAGATCGTCGCCACCATCAAGGACTCCAAGCTCAAGGCCCAGGCCAGCATCCAGGGCGACACCGTCCGCGTCGTCTCCAAGGACCGCGATATCCTCCAGCAGATCATGGCCAAGCTCCGCGCCGGAGACTATGGCATCGAGCTCCAGTTCACCAACTTCCGTTCCAATTAGTTTCGAAGAAGCTGGCTCGAAATCTCCGTGCGATTTTCGGGCCAGCGGTTCTGTTCGATAAACATCCTGTTACTCTGATCTCACGTGAGTACACTCTCCATCGCGACCGCCGCCGAGGTCTTCGATCTTCTCCGTGACGATCTCGCAGCCATAGAGCAGGAGTTTTCCCGCCAGTCGGCGTCGAACGTCGCCGTCATCACCGACATCGCGCAGTACCTCATCGCGGGCGGAGGCAAGCGCATCCGCCCGCTGCTGCTTCTACTCGCGGCCAAAGCCCTCGGCTCCACTGGCCACAGCCGCATCCGGCTCGGCGCCGTCGTCGAGATGCTGCACACCGCAACGCTCGTCCACGACGACATCATCGACGAAGCCGACACCCGCCGAGGACGGCCGTCCTCGAACACCACCTGGGGCAATTCGAAGTGCGTCCTCGCCGGAGACTGGCTCTATATGCAGGCGTTCTCCGCGGCTCTCGAAGAACGCAACTTCCACGTCCTCGACCTGCTCATCTCGCTCACCCAGCAGATGGTCGAAGGCGAGCTGCTGCAGATCGAAAAACTCGGCCACCTCATCAACGAGGAAGAGTACTTCGACCTGATCTACCGCAAGACCGCCTGCCTCTTCAAGGTGTCCATGCAGTTGGGCGCGGCCATCACGCCGCACGACTTCGGCGATGCTGCCGTGATTGAGTCGCAGCTTGGCGAATACGGCCGCAATCTCGGCCTCGCCTTCCAGATCGTCGATGACGTGCTCGACCTGACCGCCGCCGAAGACGTCCTCGGCAAGCCGGTCGCCAGCGACCTTCGCGAGGGCAAGGCGACCCTCGCCGTCATCCACGCACTCGAACGCGGCACCGGAGCCGACCGCGAGGCCATCCGCACGGTGCTCGCCGACCGCAGCTTCGCCCAGGTCTCGCACCCCCAGATCCTCGAGATCCTCCACCGCCACGGCTCGATCGAGTACGCGATGGACACGGCGTGCGCCTACGCCGAGGCTGCCCGCCAATCCATAGCTGACCTGCCCCTCTCAGAGGCCAAGCGAGCCCTCCTCTGGGTCCCGGGCTTCGTCACCAGCCGCGACCGCTGACCCCGACCCTGAGTAAAATAGCTGCATGATGCGCCGGTCTCTCATGACCGTATTGTTCCTCGCAACCGCACAGATCCTTCCTGCCCAGAATACGCAGAGCGCTTCCTCTGCTTCGACGATCCAGACCACATCGAGACTCGTCATCGTTCCGACGCTGGTTCAGACCCGGTCGAATGAGACCGTCTACTCGCTGCACGCCGAAGACTTCCTCCTCACCGACAAAGGCGTCCCTCAGAAGATCAGGCTCGACGACGAGACCCACCAGCCGCTCTCGCTCGTCGTGCTGATGCAGACCGGAGGAGCGGCGGTCCATGAGTTCGACAAGTACCGCAACCTCGAGACCATGCTGGCCGAGATGCTGGGCGAGGCTCCCAATCAGGTGTCGATTATCAACTTCGACAGCAAGCCCGAGGCCGCCTCTCCCTTCACTTCGGACATTACGCAATGGACGGATGCTATCAATCATCCCGATCCGGGTGACAGCGGTGCGGCAATTATGGATGGACTGAAGTATGCGCTGAATCTGCTCGCCAAGCAGCCACCAGCGAATCGCCGCGCCATCCTTCTGATCTCGCAACCGACAGATCTGGGCAGCAAGACTACAGCGAAGGAGATCCTGCAGATCTCCGGCGAGACCAATACGGCGATCTACACCCTGACCTTCTCCCCACAGATGACGAAGCTCAAAGATGCTTTGAAAGAAGGCGGACACTCGCATCCACCCGTCAACCTTGCTACCGGAAGTTATGTTGCCTACTTCGATCTGGGCGAGCCACTGGGAATGATTCTCGGCGCGATGCGCAAGAACGTCGCAGCCGAGATGGCGTCACTCTCCGGAGGCGAGGCAGCCGGCTTCAACAATCAGCACGACCTGGACGATGGGTTGACGACGATCAGCAATCACCTGCGCAACCGCTACACCCTCAGCTTTACTCCCGGTTCGTCCGAGCCCGGTCTTCACCCGATCCAGGTACGAATTCCAAACCATCCCGATCTGACCGTCTCGGCACGAGCCAGCTACTGGATCAGCGATCAGCCCTCTCGGTAGAGCTTATTCGTCATCCTTGGAGTCATCGGAGGCCACCTCGTCTTCGATCTCCGTATCCACTTCGAGGTCGCGGGCCTTCAGCTTTCCGCCGCCCTGCTGCACCAGGATCTGGATGCGACCTTCTGCGGCCTCGAGCTCCTGCTTGCAGCTCTCCGAGAGCTTCATGCCTTCTTCGAAGAGACGGACCGATTCCTCGAGCGAAAGGTCTCCCTGTTCCAGCCGTTCGACCACACTCTCCAGGTCGGTCAGTTTGCGCTCGAAGTCCGCCATCTACACACCCACGCCTTCGGTCAGGCCCAGTACCTGGGCTGCGACCGCGTACTTGCCGAACGGTGCGCTCACCTGAACGCCCTGCACCATGGGCCGGGCCTCGGACAGCATCTCCTGCGCGATTCTCACGCCCTCCGCTCGCGCAGCCTCGGGCGAGCTGACCTTTGCCATCCTGGCCATGATCTCGTCGGGCATCGAGACGCGCAGATCGTTCTTCATGAACTCCGCATTGCGCAGGCTGGTCAGAGGCCAGATGCCCGCAATCACCGGGATGCGGAAGCCTTCGATACGGCGTAGAAACTCCTCGAGCACGCGCAGATCGAAGACCGGCTGCGTGATGGCGAACTCCGCGCCCGCCTCCACCTTGTAGGCGAACCGGCGCACCTCTTGCTCGATGTCAGGAACGCCCGGATTCGCCGCAACCGAGATGGTGAATCCCGTAGACTCCCCAATCGAGTTCTTTCCGATATCGAGGCCACAGTTCAGGTTGCGAACGATATTCACCAGGCCGATAGCATCGACGTCGAAGACCGCTGTCGCGTCCGGATAGTTGCCGAGCTTCGGAGGATCGCCGGTGAGGCACAGAATATTCTTCAGGCCGATCGACGAGGCTCCCAGAAGATCGCTCTGGATGCTCAGCACGTTGCGGTCGCGGCAGGTGTAGTGAAGGATCGTCTCGATGCCGACGTGCTGCTGAATCTGCACGCAGAGGCTCTGCGCGCTCATCCGCGCGCTTGCGCGGGGAGAGTCCGGCACATTGATCGCGTCCACGCCAAGCTTGTGCAACTGAGCGGCGCCATCGATCTCCTTCGAACAGTCGATCCCCTTGGGCGGCACAATCTCGACCATGGAGACGAATTCGCCATGCGCCACCATCGCCCCGATTCTGGAGCGCTGCGCCAGTGGAGGAGGCGAAACCTTTGGTGTTGAGGGAGATTCGACGGCACGGCGCTCCATCACCTCCGCACCCGCCTCCATCGCGTCCAGAGCGCGAAGCGCTCCCCGCATGGCGCGAGTGTAGCTTGGCGTGGTGCCGCAACAACCGCCCACCAGCGAGGCTCCAGCCTTCACCAGCTTGCGCGTGAAGCTGGCCATATACTCCGGCGAGGTGAGGTAGATCGTCCTTCCCTCTACGGCCCGTGGGATTCCCGCGTTCGGCATGGCCACCAGCGGAAGCTTCGTCAGGGGCCGCATGCGCTCGATCACGCTGAGCACCGTCGCTGGGCCTGCGCTGCAGTTGCATCCAATCGCCCTGACCCCGGTCGCCGTCAGTCTGCGCGCAGCGGCCTCGGCGGAGGTGCCATCCAGGCAGTTCCCTTCCTCATCTACCGTGACCATCACGATCACCGGAAGATCGGGCGCCACGGCTCGCGCCGCCGCAACGGCCTGCTCGGCCTCGATCAGCGAGGTCATCGTCTCGACTGAGAGCAGATCGACTCCGACGCCAGGGCCGCCTTCGATCAGCGCGGCGATCTGTTCGGCGAACGCCTCCCGGGCCTCGTCGAGGCCGACCTTGCCCAGCGGCTCCAGCCTTACTCCCAGGGGACCAATCGCTCCCGCAACGAAGGCCTCGGTCGCCTGTTTATCACGAATCTGGTTGACCGCCTGGCGAGCCAGCCGCACGCCGGCAAGATTAATCTCGCGGACCTTGTCCCGGAGCCCGTAGTGCTCCAGGCGAAAGGCGTTGGCCCCAAAGGTATTGGTCTCGACCAGCTCGGCACCGGCCTGGAGATACTCGGTATGGACCTCGCGCACAAGATCGGGCTGCGACAGATTCAGCTCGTCGTAGGAGCGGTTAATGAATACACCGCGCGCGTAGAGCATCGTCCCCATCGCGCCGTCGCAGAGCACCGGCGCTCCCACAAATAGTCTTTCCACCGCCGCGGAACCCTGGCCCACGCCTGCTATCCTCTCACTCATTTATGGTCTCCGGCCTATCTCATCTATCCTAAGCCACCGCGCGAGAGGGCTCCAAATCTCTGCGTTCCCCCGTTTGCCCTCATCCCTTTGTTATACTTTGCCGTAGAGCGCGGGTCATCCGACCCACGTTTGGAGCGCAGTCCGGAGTCAGTCACCGTTGAAGATTAGAAGTCCCTTTTCCCTGTCGTTCTGCGCCCAGTTTTTCTGCGGCCTGCTACTCGCCGTAATCACCGTAGGACTGACCTCCTGCGACCGGCGCTACTACGACTTTCCTGAGTTCAACTTCGCCGGCAGGCCTATTCCGCCCAGCCGGCTCGCTAACCGCGTCATGGTCGGCCTGACGATCAACGGGACACAGGGCGCATTGCAGATGCTCGACGCCAGCCGCGATATCCGGAACAGCGTCTTCAATCCCAACTCGACCTTCCCCATCTCGGGCTTTTCGGGTGGATATCCGAACATGATCTTCAACTTCCCGGAGCAGCTGGCCGGTTATGTCTACTCCAACTCGGATGGAAGCCTTACAGGGGTCGATTACAGCAAGGAAGCGGTATCCGCTACTGCAGGCGCGCTGCCGGCGCGATCGGATTCCGTCGCGGTTCCGATAAACTTCAAACATTTTTATTCCGCATCTTCTACCACCGGCCAGCTTGTCGTCATCGACAAGACCAATGGGCTGACGTATGCGCTGAATCTTCCCAATGTGTACCGCGTGGCCGTCAACCAGGGCGACTCCGTCGTGCTGGCCATGGTGCGAAACTCGAACACACTCTACCGCCTGCTGCGGCTGAACCAGAACCAGGGCTTCATACCCGGCGCAGTCGACTGCCAGCCCTTCAATTTACCGGTATGGTGCGTGGTTCCGGTCCCCGACAGCGCGACCAGCCCCAGCCTCGACCGCCCGGTGGGAGCCTACTTCTCGCTCGACGGCACAACAGCCTATGTAATCAACTGCGGTCCTGAGTGCGGCGGAGGAACTGCCGGCATCACGATGCTGCGGCAGGGAGACATGCGCGTGGATAACTATCCCACGTCAACGCCCTACCCGTCGCCCGTCACCGGAAATGTCCCCGTGCCGGGAGGCGCGACCGCGGTGCTTGCCGACGGGACAACACTTTATATCTCCGGGCAACAGCTTCAGCCCGACGGTCTCTTCGCCGGCTTCCTGTCGACGATGGACCTGTCCAGCAACACCATCACCGGGCAGTATTCGATCTCCGACGGATATCACACCAAGATGCTGTTTGGAGACAACAACACACTCTGGATCGGCTCTCAGGGCTGTGCCACCGGCGAACGCGCCAAGCTGAAGCAGAACTACAACTGCCTGACCCGCTACGATATCGGCGCGAAGAGCGCAGCCGTGGTCCCGAGTGTGAATCCGGCCGATCCCAACTCCAAGGTGCCCTATCCTAACGCCAACGAGAATCAGTACTACTACGGGGATCTTACCGGGCTGTGCTGGGTACAGAACTTGAACAAGATGTACACCGCATATGGCGGGCAGGTTCACGCCTTCAACACCGCCGACGGCTCGGAGATCAACAACTCCCAGATCACCGTCCAGGGAACCGCGCTCGACGTTGCCTATATGGACGCACTCACCAACGCCGCGAATTAATTGTCAGCTGCAGGTTGTTTGTTGTCAGTAACGGTGACGATCAACAACTGGCAACCTGTAGCTCACAACCTGCAACTTTCATGCTCGATCTTCTCGCCATCGCCGCGCACCGTGACGACGTAGAACAGACCTGCGGAGGCACGCTGCTGGCGATGCACGCCCGCGGATGGAAGACCGGCATCCTCGACCTGACCCAGGGAGAGTCCGGCACGCGTGGCACGGCCGAGGAGCGGCGCGCCGAGGCGGAGGCCGCTGCGCGCATCCTTCAGGTGGCTCATCGCGAGGCGCTCGACCTTCCAGACGGAAACGTCGAGAACACACAGGCAAACCGCATCAAGGTCGCCGCCGTTCTCCGTCGCCTGCGTCCCCGCGTCGTCATCCTTCCCTATTGGCTGGGGCGTCACCCGGACCACTACACGACAGCCACGCTCGGCTACGAGGCCTGCTTCGTCAGCGGGCTCAGCAAACTCGAGATCCCCGGGGACACCCACCCTCCTCACCGCCCGTACAAGATCGTCTACGCCTCGCTTTACGCCGACGTCCGCCCTTCCTTTGTGGTCGACATCACGCCCTACGTCGAGCAGCGCCTGCAATCGCTTCTGGCTTACCGCTCCCAGTACGCCAACCAGACCGCTGGCGGAGGCCTCTTCGTCCCGGAGGAGGATATCCGCGAGCGCACATTTTCAACCACTCGGCATTACGGCCTGCTCGCCGGCGTCCGCTACGCAGAGCCCTTCGTGCAGAAGGAGGTCGGCCTGGTCGAGGACCTGATGCTGCTTCCGGTGCAATCGATCTAATCCTTCCCTAGGAGGTCTCCGCTCGCCGGGACTTCTCGCCTGCCTGAGTTCCATTTGCAGTCTCGACGGGGCGCCTCTGAGCCGTCTCGTAGTTCCACTCCGATGCCGCCGCGACGATCCTGTTCTTTCCCTCGCGTTTGGCCTGGTACAGCGCCGCGTCGCTATCGTCCGCCAGGCTCTGCCACTGCATGCCGGAGAGGTCCGAGGAGGTGACCCCGAGGCTGGCACGGATCTGCACCGTCTCGCCCCGATACCGGATCAGGAGGCCGCAGATCTCCTCACGCAGCCGCTCGGCAACCCGCATCGCCTCTTCGAGCGAGCTCTCCGGAAGCAGGACGCAGAACTCGTCGCCCCCCATCCTCGCCACGGAGTCGCCAGCGCGGACCGTCTCCTGCAGCACGCCTCCGACCGCCTGCAGGACCACATCACCGCAGCTATGCCCCTTCGTGTCATTCACCACTTTCAGTCCGTCCAGATCCAGCGTCACCAGAGCCAGTGGGAGGCTCGAGCGGCGACAGCGCTGAATCTCGCGCAGGGCCGTCCGCTTCAGGGCCCAGCGGTTCAATAGCCCGGTCAGCTCATCCACCTGCGCCCTCCACAACAACTCCACACGCAGCTTCGCCGTCGAAAGCGACATGAAGCCAAAGGCCGTGGCTGCGGTTGTGATCAGGCATGCCATCAACCAGACCGTACCTCCCCGCACCAGCTGAGCCAGGGTCCCATCCCACTCCGGATTCGCGCGCGCCACCGCCCTTATGAGAAAAACCAGGGCGTAGGCGGCCATCGCCAGACTGGTCAGCCAGCCCACCGGGCCCACCTCTTCGTCGGAGAAACGGAAGACCAATACGGCCACCAGTGCGTGTAGCACTCCCAGCGTTGCGAACAGGGCGGCCTGTGGCAGCGGAGACTGTGTCGGGTAGACCATGAAATAGAGCAGTACGGCGGTCATGGCTGCCGCGAGACCGAACTGAACCGTGCGCAGGATAGCCTTGCGCTCCAGCAGCTCCGCAAAGCTCTGGTGAAGCAGAAGGACCCCAACAATCGTCAGGGCGCCGCTGATAACCTCTGCAAAGCGGACCGATTCCAGGTCCAACCGGCTAGTGCCCAGGATCAGCATCGACGTGCCACGGCACAGGTTGGCCCCCGCGAACCACACGGCACCACGCATCCCACCCACCATCCTGGCATTGATCAGCATGACGCCTGCGCATAAAGCGAACAGCAGGACATTCGCAAGAACCAGCGTTATCGTATCCATCGCGCCCGCCCAACCCCGGCACCCAGCCGAGGACCTTCCCCTGCGCTGCACACGTCTCAGGTCGATGGCCTAGTTCACCCGTGACCTGCCGCCTCTTCAGGGCAAACATGATGTTTCAAGCTGCTGAACGCAGAAGCATAAACCCAAACCTGTACAAATCCAAAGCACCAATTTCTAGGATGATCAAAGTCACAACTGGAGCTGACGCGCAATAAACTCCAGTGCTTCGGCCGTCACATACTCTGGTGGATGCATGGCCAGCACCCGTGTCCCCTCGATCAGCTTGAGCGAGATACCCTTCCACGTCGGCCTGCCAAGCGCCCCCTCGGGGACCAGCACAGCATCGGCACGATCCAAATACAGTCGTGCCGACTCCTTGAAGTCCTCAACACCCGGATCCAATACGCTCAGATAGAGATCCGGGCGAAGGAACCTCAGGATGCTGTTGGATTCGATCACAGCATTCTCCACCGACTCCAGCTCTCGGCGGATGCGCGGCATGGCCTCGGCCAGGTCGCCTGTCCTCGTCCTTACCCACAGCGAGCGCACCGCTCCGGCCGCCAGATAGCGCGAGGAGTCTGTCCCGAGCGTCCTGTCCCTCTCTTCGCTCACCGCAATCGTATGCTCGGCCGTTTCGCAATCGCAGGGCTCACCGTTGGCCGAACACATGCCGTGGCCGAACTGGGTTACTTTGAAGGCGGTCCACCGCATCTGGGGCAACCCGCGGATCACACCTTCGACGACGCTCGTCTTGCCGATATTCCGCGAGTGTCCGCCTACGACCACGACTGCCATAACGCACCTTCCTCGACCTAAGTACGCTCTCCGCCACGCTTCAGACGAGCCAGATCGCGCAGATACTCCTTCAAAGGCCGTGCAGGCCTACCCCAGAAGACCTCGCCTTTGCCATGCATCTTCTTGCCGCTCAGAACTCCGGCTCCGCCTCCCAGAATCACGCCCTCGCCTACTGTTGCATGTTCTCCGATCCCCACCTGGCCTCCCAGCACCGCACCGTCTTCTACGGTGCTTGAACCTGAGATGCCTGTCTGCGCCGCGATGACCACGTTCCTGCCGATCACGCAGTTGTGTCCGATGTGCACGAGGTTGTCGATCTTCGTCCCCGTCCCGATCCTCGTCTCCCCCAGGGCGCCGCGGTCGATGGTCGTGTTCGCACCAATCTCCACGCGGTCCTCGATCACCAGCCGCCCCTGCTGCGGAAACAACACATACTCCCCGGTCTCAGCACTCCGCGCATATCCAAAGCCCGCCGAGCCCAGCACAGCGCCAGCCTGCACGGTAACCTCATCGCCGAGAACCACTCCCGGGTAGATCGTGACTCGAGCGTCAATTCTGCAATCTCTCCCTATCCTGGCTCCATCGCCCAGAACCGCACCGGGCCCAATCGAGGTTCCCTCACCGAGAACGACGCCCTCTCCCACGATGGCCGTCGGATGCACACCGGCCTCGGCCGTCTTTCCCGCGAGCCTCTGCGCCAGCAGCGAGAATCCATACCGCGCATCCCGCACCCAGACGATCCTGTCGTCCACCAGAGCAGGATCGTCGCGCTTCAACTTGATGTTCGCCAGGATCAACCCCGCCTGCGACGCAAGCGCCGACTGGAGCGTGACAGCCTCCATGGCAAAGACAGCGGCGTCCGGGGCTGCGTCTTCGATCGCCGCGACGCGTGCGATCTCCACATCTGCCCCCACATCCGCTCCTGGATTGGCTCCTGGATCGGCCTTTGCCAGCTCCCCGAGCCACGCTGTCAGATCGCTCCTCTTCGCCATCTCAGTAGATCCCCTTCTCTCCCTCAGGCCTGGTCTTCCAGCGGCGATGCATCCACAGCCACTGCTCAGGATAGCGCCGTATGTACTCTTCAATCACCGACGTAAACGTCGCCGTGTTCTGGAGCGCATCCGCCTCCGCATCGTCAGTGCAGACCACCGGAAGCTCTTCGCCGAAGTGCAGAACATACCGCTGCTCGCTCTTCTCCCACAGCAGGAATCCGGGAATGACCGCGGCTCCGGTTCTCGCGGCCACCCGAGCCATGCCGCTCGCCGTGCACGCCTCCACGCCAAAGAAGGGGACGAAGACGCCCTGCGGAGGCGTCATATTCGTATCCATCAGGATACCCACCGTCTCCCCGGCCCGCATGGATGCAATCAGCCCCCGGGCGAAGTCGTCCTTGTGGATCACGCGGTTGCCGTGCAGACAGCGTATCCGGTTCACGAAATGGTCCACCAGGGGATTGTCAAGCCGGCGGATGACCATCCCCATCGGATAGCCCATCAGCGAGTGGTAGAAGCTGGACAGCTCCCATGCCCCCAGATGCCCGGTCAGGACGAGCACGCCTCTGCCCCGGTCGCGTGCACGTAGGTAATTCTCCAGCCCCTCGTAACGGATCCACCGGCTTGCGCCCACCGCCGTATATCCGGGCATCAGGCAGAACTCCGCCAACTGGTGGCCGAGGCTGCGATAGACCCCCTTCAGGATCTGCTCGCGATGGTGGATGTCCATCTCGGGAAATGCCAGCTCGAGGTTCCTCATCCCTACGCGACGAAGCCGCGACAGGCCGGAGTAAGCGATCTCGCCGATCGCTGCCCCCACACCGCGCGCCAGCCCCCGGGGAAGCACCCCGAGCAAGCGCACCAACAACCACACGACGGCAAACTCCAGCCTCTCGCGTACGCTGGCCCTCGCCGGCGGTGGCTCTCTTTCTATCGCGTCGTTCAAGCCTTCAGTCTAATGGAGACCCTGTTACTTTCGCGCATTTCTCCGCCCTGCGCACATTCTTGTCCTAAAGGAAAAGACGGCCCGCAGGCCGTCCTTCCACCCTTCAGCACTCTGGCTATTTATTCTCTTCGCGAGCCTCGATAAAATACTTCGCCACGGTCCGGACAAAGGGCCGCGCCTCTTCGGGAGTCGCCTGATTGCCTTTCAGGATGGTCTCAAACGGAATGGCGTTGCCGTACATCACCCGGGTGTCTTCTTCGTTCTGCGAAAGCACCGTTCCGTCCAGATCGATTCCCGCAAACAGACCCTTGCTGCGCGAGTAGGTCAACAGCTCCGCATTCATCTTCCAGTCCGTACCTGCCTGGGCGTTGCGGCCTACCGGGCCGGCCGATGCAGCCGCATCCGCGCCAATCTTGAACTTGTTCTTCAGCATGTCCTGAAGTCCCTGCTGGTTCATGGCCACTATAATCAGGTCGGTCGCCTGACCGCCGATCTGGAATCCGAAGCTTCCACCAGCAAGCTGTACGAAGACGGGGGCGCTCCAACCACGCGAGGTCCGGCAGGTCGCGACACCTTGCCCATACTGCGCGCCGACGACAAAGGCTGCCTTCTTGAAGCTGGGAATCACCGCCACGCACGTCGCCCCAGAAAGAATGCTTGAGGGAATCCCCTTGTCCGGGGTAGCCATAATCTGGGTGACCACAGCCTGGGCATCCTGCATCCGCTCCACCAACTTCGGCTTATCGGTCGCGGCAAACGCCGCAGTCGAGCCAACGGTGATCGCCGTACCGTACGCAATCACAGACAAACACTTCATCCATCGTTCCATCTTCCAGACCTTCTTTCTTTTCCAAAAAACAGGGGAAACAAAAAATAAACTACTTATTTCCAATAGGTTATTGGATTGTCAAAACAAAAAACGCGTTGCTTCCCTCCGTCACAACCCCATGAATTAAAAAAAATGGGGGTTGAAGAGAAGTGCCTGATTTCTCAGGCGCGCTCTCTACAACCCCTCTCCCAGGTCTGTGTTGCTTAGAAAGAGATTGCCTGAGCTACCAGGTATCTACAACGGTACGGAGGTATGTAGACCTTCGCGCAGAAAGGTCAGCCGAAGTAACCGCCCAGGCAGACCCGGATCACTTCGACACGAGATTGCGATTCACGGCCTGCACGCTCAGGGCGATCCGGTTGTCCACGCCCATCTTCCTCATCAGCCGGCCCACATGCGCCTTCACGGTAGCCGCATCGATCCCCAGAGCCTCGGCGATCTCGCGGTTCGGGCGACCCGCCACCAGAAGCTGCAATACCTGAGCCTCGCGCTCGGTGAACTTCGGCTCCGGCACCGTCGTGTTCCTCTCCACTGTGGAGGCCTCGAGCAGGCGAGCCAGCACCTTGCGCGGCGCCCACACCGAGCCGTCACGCACGATCTCGATCGCCAGCCGGATCTCGTTCTCTCTCGCCGTGTGGCTGAGGTAACCTTTCGCTCCGGCGCCAATCACCTTCTGGATATGGTCGTGGTCTTCCTCAAGACCGATCACGATCAGCCGCAGGTGCGGTCTCGAGCGCCGGAAGGTCTCCAGCAGCTCGAAGAGATGGTCGGTGCAGGCGGCATCGACCAGAATCAGCGAGACCCCGGAGGCGTCCAGCGCGCCAGGACCCGCCACCGGGACCACCTCGACCAGGCCGCCTTCAGCGACAATCGTCTGCAGCCCCAGCACGCGCAGCGGATCGGTGGCAATCAGACCGATATGGAACGGCTCTTCCTGCTTAGTCTCTGTCATGGCCTCGGACGGTGCGAACATCGGAAAGTCAGGGTGCCCGACTTTTCAGTCACCCGTTGCGGAAACGCAGATTTCACTTGTGCGGGGCCCGGCGTGCCGAATGTCTTAAAGCTTAGGGAGAACGATTCCCTGTTGTTTCTGATACTTGCCCTTACGGTCGGCATAGCTGACCTCGCAGGGCTCATCGGACTGGAAGAACAGGATCTGGCACAGCCCCTCATTCGCGTAGATGCGGGCAGGCAGGGGTGTCGTGTTCGAGATCTCGAGCGTTACAAACCCCTCCCACTCCGGCTCAAAGGGAGTGACGTTCACGATAATCCCGCACCGCGCATAAGTCGACTTGCCGACACAGATGGTCAGCACATCCCGCGGAATCTTGAAGTACTCAATCGAGCGAGCTAGGGCAAACGAGTTCGGCGGAACAATCACGCTATCGGACACCACAGTCACAAACGACCTCTCGTCGAAGGCCTTCGGGTCGATGATGGCATTATTCACATTGGTAAAGATCTTGAACTCGTCGGAGACCCGAAGATCGTACCCATACGACGACAAACCGTAGGAGATCACGCCTTCACGAACCTGTTTTTCACTGAACGGGGAGATCATTCCGTTTTCCTTCGCCTGCTGGCGAATCCAACGGTCACTTTTTATGGCCACTCGGCTCTGCTTCCCTTCTTCCTGAGAGATCTTTTCATGAATCTTCGTCTAACAATTTATCGTGAGCACGGCCCGGCTTGTGTCAAAATAGGGCCCGGCATACCGCAGGTACCAATTGCGTCATTAGATTCTTCATCTTACGGTAGCGGTCTGCCGTTGACAACCGGGTTCCGAGTTTCTACTATCACGTTACTAACCAGGTCAGTTTTGGTTTCACCTTCATTATCAAAAATCTACAGCCCAAAAAGGACGGCGGCCCAGAATGATAAAACAGGATCTAATACAGAGGGTTGTTGAGCGCACCGGCCTGCCTCGCACTAAAGCCGAGGCTGCAGTGGACGCTATTTTCGAGAGCATGAAACAGACGTTGGTCGCTGGCGACCGCATCGAACTCCGCGGCTTTGGCGTATTTACCGTCAAGCCGAGGAAGACGGGCATCGGACGCAACCCACGAACCGGGGCCGAAGTCACCATCGCCCCCGGAAAGGCGGTTCGCTTCAAGCCCGGAAAAGAACTGCATCTGCTGAACTAGTTCCACCTAGACCTCTGGCACCGCTGCGTATCGAAAGAGAGTCCAGCCATATGTGCGTCAAATCAGCCGCGCTTCGGCACGGAGCGGATTTTTTGCGGTCTAAAGTATCCCGCTCCACTCCGGTAAAGGTACGACAGCCTGACCTACATCAGGTGCAGAGCATCTACGTCTACCACCAGGTTACGGCGCGGAACGCCTTGCGACTCGGCAAAGCCGAGCATCGCTCGCAGAGCTTCGCTCAGCGCCTTCCTGCTCTCTCCCTTCAGGACGAAGTGGAACCGGTAGATCCGCTTCAGCCGCGAGATAGGCGCGGCAGCCGGCCCTAAAACCCTGACCTTCTCCAGCTTTGTGTTCTGGAACCATCGGCCCAGCTCCGAAGACCAACCCGTCGCCTCTTCGAGTCTCTCACTCTGCACCACGACATTGGCTAGCACGCCATGTGGTGGATAGTGCATCCACCGCCGGTACTGCATCTCCTTGGCGACAAACCCCGGATAATCGTGCCCCGCCGCAAACTTCACCGCGTAGTGATCCGGGTGATACGTCTGCACCAGAACCTTTCCCGGCAGCTCTCCGCGTCCTGCGCGTCCCGAGACCTGCGTCAGCAGCTGGAACACTCGCTCGGCCGCGCGAAAGTCCGGCAGCCCCAGCGCAAAGTCCGCGCCCACCACACCCACCAGCGTCACGCCGTGGATGTCGTGCCCCTTGGCGATCATCTGCGTGCCCACCAGCAGATTGATCTCTCCTGCATGGAGACGCGCCAGCAGTCTCTCCATGTCGCTGCGTCCGCGCACCGTGTCTCGATCCATGCGGCCGATGCGGGCGTTGGGAAAGATCTCCTGCAGCCGCTCCTCGCCCTGCTGCGATCCAGCCCCAAGGTAGTACAGATGCTCGCTCTCGCACTTCGGGCATTTCTTCGGAACTCCACGCCGGAAGCCGCAATAATGACACTCCAGCCGCTCTCCCGGCTTCGCGATGCCGTCGCCCTCCGTACCGTGCCTGTGGTACGTCATCGAGATCGCACAGTTCTCGCACTCGATCTTATCCCCACAGCTTCGACACATCACGACAAACGAGTAGCCACGACGATTCAGCAGAATGATCGCCTGCTCGCCGCGATCGAGCGACGCCTGCGTCTCCTCGATCAGCCGCCGCGAGAAGATCTGCTCCTGCCCCGTCTCGCGGAACTCGTTGCGCATATCCACTAGCTCCACCGCTGGCAGAGGACGTGACATCACGCGCTCACGCATCTCCACTCGCGCATAACGTCCCTTCTCCGCGTTCGACCAGCTCTCGAGCGAGGGCGTCGCCGAGCCCAGCACAACAACAGCAGCGTTCAGCTTCGCCCGCATCACCGCTACATCGCGTCCGTGGTAGCGCGGCGTCTCCTCCTGCTTGTAGCTGCTGTCGTGCTCCTCATCCACAATGATTAATCCCAGCTTCTTTACAGGAGCGAAGACAGCGGACCGCGTCCCCACCACCACCCGAGCCTCGCCTCGCCGGATTCTGTGCCACTGCTCCGCGCGCTCATCCGGCGTAAGCTGCGAGTGCAATAACGCCACCTCGTCACCGAACGCTGCCACAAGTTGCCCTGTCATCGCCGGGGTCAGCCCGATCTCCGGAACCATCAGAAGAGCGCTCCTCCCCGCATCCAAAGCCCGCCGCATCGCCGCGAAGTAGACCGTCGTCTTGCCCGACCCGGTCACGCCATACAGAAGATGCGGAGCGAATCCGCCCTTCGCTATCGCTGCCGCAATCGTCCCCAGTGCCTCCATCTGAGCCTCGTTCAGTGCATGCTCGTGCGCGTGCTTCTTTCCGTGCAGACCGACGCCACCGAAGTGAAACTCCTCGGCCACCTCCTCCACGCGCACCAGCCCGCGCTTCACCAATGTGCCCAGCGTCGACTCCGGCACACCCTTGCGCCCCACCGTCTCCTTCAGATCGCTCACGCGCATCCGCCCGCCCACCGCCGCCAACTCCGCCATCACGGCAAGCTGATTCTCATTCAGCTTCGGCAGCCGTCGTCCTTCGAGTCCCTCGGCCCTGACCCCTGAGCCTTCTTCCAGCACCGCCACCTTCTCCAGCCGCCGCGCATCCCGTTCTTCGGCCAGAGCGTCACGCACCAGCCACTTCTTCCGAACCATTCCCTCCAGCAGCGACTTGTTCGCCCCAGTGGCCGAACGCAGCGCCGACAGCTTCGCTCCCTCTCCGCTCTCGAGATAGTTCAGCACCGCATACTCGCGGTTCTGCTCCTCCGGGCTCAGCTTCGATCTCCGCGAAGCCCCCTTCACCGCGCCCTCATACAGAACCTTCCGGCCAACATCGGTAATGCGATAGACGAAGTGCCGCTTCACCTCCGCACCCAGCGGAAGCATCCCCCGCAGCACCTCTCCCAACGGAGCCACATAGTACTGCGCGATCCACCGTGCCAGCTCCATCAGCTCGTCCGGAAGCAGGGCCACATCGTCCAGCACCTGCTGAATCGACTTGATCTCGAAGTCGTCCGCCGGAGCATCGTCATGCACCCGCATCACGACTCCCATCAGCCTCTGCCCGCTGAACGGCACCAGCACCCGCGCACCCGGCACAGGGACTATCCCATTCACCTCGTAGGTAAATGTCCGATCCAGCGGAACCGGAAGCGCGATGTCGGCGTAACGAGACACAGTACTCAGGATAATCGCCCGGCGCCCAGCATCCCCAGGAGATCGCATGCTCTGCTCCCGCATCACGCCCGCTTTAGCAATCGCCGTCTTCCTCGCTCCAGCCTCACACGCCCAAAGCCCGGACACGAAGCAGGCGATCTCAACACTCACCCGCGACATCCCCACCCTCATGCAGCAGGCCGACATCCCTGGCCTCTCCATCGCTCTGGTCGGCCATGGCCGCACCGCCTGGGTCCAAACTTTCGGCACCGTCGATCCCACAACCAACGCACCCGTAACCGACCACACCCGCTTCAGCGCCGCCTCGCTCTCAAAGCCTGTCTTCACCTATGCCGTCCTCAAGCTCGTCGACCAGGGCAAACTCGACCTCGACACTCCACTCACCCACTACTGGCCCGAGCGCGTCGTCGACCCCGCCAACGACCTACGCCTCGACCAGATCACCGCGCGCATCGTCCTCAGCCACCGCACCGGCTTCCCCAACTGGCGTCCCGACGGCAAGCCCCTCCAGATCCACTTCAACCCTGGCACGCGCTTCAGCTACTCTGGCGAAGGCTACGTTTACCTCCAGCACACCGTCGAGCACATTGAAGGCAAGCCGCTCAACCAGATCATGCAGCAGCTCGTCTTCGCCCCACTCGGCATGAACGATTCCACCTACATCTCCCTGCCCGGCCCCAATGTCACGTCAGGCTACTCTCCCGCACTCAAGCCGCGCAGTCCCATCGAGAGCAAGGACGGCAATGCCGCCGCCAGCCTCCTCACCACGGCTCACGACTTCGCCCTCTTTCTCGAGGCCATCCTCAACGGCCGCGGACTCAAGCCCGCCACCCTCCGCCTGATGGAGACCCCGCAGATCGCCGTCGATCCCTCCTGTACAAACTGCGCCGACCGCCCCGCGCCCACCACACTCTCCAAAGAGATCTTCTGGGGACTCGGCTGGGGAATCGAGCAGACCGCGACCGGCAAGTACCTCTGGCACTGGGGCGACAACCCCGCCTACAAGGCCTTCGTCTCGATCGACCTCAACCATCGCCGCGCCGTCATCGTCTTCACCAACAGCCAGAACGGTCTCTCCATCGCGCCCAGGCTTATCAGCGAAGCCCTCGGCGGCTATCATCCTGCCTTCCATTGGATCCACTACGACACCTACGACTCGCCGCCCTTCCGCTTCACACACGACATCGTCCACACCGGCGCAGCCGCGCTCACCACGCACGCCGCCGATCTCCAGCAGCACCTCATCTCCGAGGACACCCTGGAGTCCGCCGGCTACATCCTCCTCTATGACCAGAAGAAGAACAACGACGCCATCGCCGTCTTCACCCGCAACGTCGAGCTCTACCCCGACAACGGCAACGCGCACGCCAGCCTAGGCGAAGGCTACATGGTCGTAGGCAACAAGGCCCTCGCCCTCGAAAGCTATGAGCGAGCCCTGAAGCTCGTCCCCAACAGCAACTTCGTCAAATCCCAGCTCGCCAAACTGCGCGCAAATGACGCAAAGACAGAAGCGGCCCACTGAATCCAGTGAGCCGCTTCAACTTCATCCACCGCGAACAACTACCAACCGAACGGACCGCCATGGCCTTGGCCATTGAACCCACCCAGTCCGGACAGCGGACCGCCATGGCCCTCAGGTTCATACTTCGAGCCAGCCAGGTCCGCGTCCGTAAACCCGAACACAAAGAACTGGTTCGGATTCGATCCCACCACCCCGCCG
>DATHJA010000133.1:0-2381 GCA_035316475.1 Edaphobacter sp.
GTGTAAACATCTGGATCAGATTCGGGACGTGAAGCCTTCGTCCAAGGGGTGCGAGGAGTGCTTGAAGATGGGCAGCTGGTGGGTGCATCTGCGGATGTGCAAGATCTGCGGGAATGTGGGCTGCTGCGACTCGTCGCCGAACAAGCATGCGACGAAGCACTTTCATGCGACCAAGCATCCGATCATGCAGTCGATCGAGCCGGGGGAGACGTGGGGATGGTGCTTTGTGGATGAGGTGGAATTGGATTTCTCACGCTAGTTCATTCGCCCTTAGTTTCACGCGTTCAGTGCGGCTGCGCGAGGACGTGAACCTGGATGCTGAAGGTCTCGCTTGGCGAGTTTTGCTGCCATGGACGAACGAGCGTGAGGCGAAGGTTGGTGTCGCCGGGGTGGCGCGCGGTGAAGTGGAAGATGCGGATGCCTCCGCCTCCAATTCCCTGCGAGCTGGAGATCTGGAAGTCGTCGCCGGCGGGGCGAAGGACGTCGTCGTGCAAAGCGAGGGTCCAACGGTAGCCGGTGGTTGGGATCTCGGGGAGCTCGACGCGGATGGCATCGCCTGTGCGCACCGACACGGTGGAGCCGTTGCTGCTCTGGGTGAGGCGAAGCTCAGGCATCGCGAGGGTCCTGTGTCTGCTGAGGTTCCTGGGTCTCTTCCGGGAGCTCTTTCGGAGGGATGGAAGAGGGAGGCGTGTGGCTGGCTTCTTCGTGCGGGGAGAGCGTCGGCACAGTCCCCTGCGGTGTGGCAGGGGACTGTGTGGAAGACAGCTCCTCGGGGGTGAGGTCGCGGGGTCTGGAGTCACTCATGATTCACTCCTGCGGAGCCTACTTTACCAGACGTACATCTCGTGAATCATGCCGTCGGATTCCTGACGGTAGTTGACGGTTCCCTGGGTGAGTTTGGCGTCGGCGCCGAGCATGGTGAGGGCGACGATGGCGGTGTCGTTGTTGTTGGCCAGCTTGACCCAGCCGACCCCCGTGACTCCGACCCAGGAGTTGCGGTTTTCGTTGATGGACCAGAGCGCGTTGATCTTCTTGCCGTATTGCCAGACGGTGGCACTTGCGCTGAAGGCCTGCGCGGCGCTGATGTTAGCCTCTGCCTGGAAGCGGACGAGCTTGATGGAGGTGAGTTCCTCCGGCGGCTCGACGGTGGGAGTGGCGCTGATCGCCGCGAGGTTTTCGGCTTCGGTCGCGGAGAGGGAGGAGAGGATGTTCTGTTGCGGTTTGGTGTCGGACATGAGGAATCTCCTATGAGTTAGAGGACGTAGATCTGCTTGATGATGGCGTTGTCCTGGTAGACGTTGACCGGTCGCGAGCCTTCTTTGGCGGCGGCGAGCAGACGGAGCAGGTCGAAGAAGATGTTGTCGTTGTCGGTCGCGATCTTTCTCCAGCCGATGCCGTTGAGGTAGGCCCAGGCGTTGCGGGTCTGGTCGATGGTCCAGAGGCCGATGACGCGGGTGTTGTTGAGCCAGCCGGTTTCGAGGATGCCTTCGACGGCCCACATGGTGGAGTCGATGCCGCAGTCGCCGTAGGCGATGTTGAAGAAGCCGGATTGTCCCCAATAGGTTCCCCAGCTGTTCTTGCAGATCCAGTAGCCGCCGGCATCGTTGAAGCCGACGACGCAGACGCAGTGGCCGCCGGCGACAGCGCCAGTGACGTGTTTGTAGACGCCGCTGGAGTAGGAGAAGAAGTCGTCGTAGACGGTGAAGCAGGTGGCGAGCGGACCGTTGGTGGAGATCCAGGACTTCATGCCGGCAGTGTCGGAGATGGTGTGCCAGCCGGTGGTCTTGGTGGCGCGGTTGGCCCAGTCGCCGCACTGGGCGCAGGCCTGCTGGTGGTCGGTATAGGGGTAGCAGGCCTCGTCGGGGATGCCGGTGTTCTTGTAGCCGTCCATGGCGGGCGTCATGTACCAGCCTCCGGCGCAACTGGCTCCACTGGATGCGCCGACGCAGTAGAAGAGCGAGGCCTCGGAGAGGTCGACGTTGAGGGAAGGGTTGCCGCGTTGGATGCGGAACTTGGATTCGACGGCGGCGGTGCATCCGAAGGAGACGCAGGAGCCGCAGCCTTTCTGGTCGCGGATAGGAGTGACGTAGTTGTTGCCGTTGACGTTACGCCAATCGAAGGAAGCGGGCGCCGCGCCGATGGCTTCGCTGAAGACGTGGACGCGGGTGGAGGAGATGCGGATGCGCTCCTCGAGCGATTCTTCGTGGACGGAGGGGATGTAGCCGAGGCGTCTCTTCTTCTCCTCAAAGGGGAGCACGGAGAGTGGCGTTCTGGCGGCTACCCATCCGGCTTTGGCATCTTTGATGAGCAGATTAAGTTGTTCCGTGGTGATGTTCTCTGAAATGTGTTTCTCTGACATGGGGAAGGACTCCTTGCTTGAA
>DATHJA010000134.1:0-2988 GCA_035316475.1 Edaphobacter sp.
AACTTAAATTACATCTGGTTATAGCGCAGCGGAGAAACGATTGTCACGGAAGGTGGGCGAATATCGTAGTGGCTGTGCGATTCTGAACTAGCCTTCGCGCAAAGGAGAAAACGCGCTCAGGTCAACCTCCGGCCGTTCGCCTGAGACCAGTTGAGCCATCACCCGGGCCGTAGCCGGGGCCAGCAGGATGCCGTTCCGATAGTGTCCCGTGGCGATAAAGTGGTTCTCTTCGACCTGACCCAGAAGCGGAAGCCCGTCGCTAGTGCCAGGCCGGAGCCCCGCCCAAGTCTTTACCTCCTCCGCCTCGGCAAGGTCCGGCAAAAGCTCCGCGGCCTGTGCGCGCAGTTGCGCAATCTCGTCGGGATGCACGGTTTTATCGAATCCGGCGTCTTCGACCGTTGCGCCAATCACGGCGCGTCCCGCAGACGGACCCGCGGTGCGCGGGACTATATAGATATCGGGTGTGCGCACGACAAGATGCAGCGGCAGAGAGGGCGGAAGCCTGACAGCGACCATCTGTCCCTTTCTGGGGATCGCACGTACACGACCCGGAGGAGGCTGAGTCAGACCCCAGGCTCCGGTGCAATCCACAAAGCGCGACGGACGCAGAACCTCCGAATCCGTGTGGATCTCCACACTCCCTGTGTTGGAGCGGGTCAGGCGGACCTGCACATGGCCTCGAAGGTCGATCGCCGCTGAGCGGACTGCAGCGTGTAACCCTCTGGCCAGTTCCCGTGGATCTAGGCTGTGCTCGTCAAGGAGGGCAAACCGCCGTGACCCGGCACGAAGCTGCGGCAACAGCAGCGAGATCGTCTCTGGAGCAAGCAGAGTGAGGTGCTGAGCCGATGCCCCCTCCGGGGAACGAATCTCCTGCAGGGCTGTGCTTGTCTGGAGCGGAACGGCGATCCCCGAGAGATCGAAGAGGCGGTCGAGAAACCGCGGATAGATGGCCCGGCTCAGTTCGGAGAGGGGATAGAGCTCGGAAGGATTCTCCGGATCGTCGGCGGCAAGCATGCCTGCGGCGGCCGTTGAGGCCTCCGCGAGGGGCTCTCCCTGATCGAGAACCGTAACGCGAAATCCTCGGCTGTGAAGTTCCAGAGCGAGAGTAAGTCCAACAATGCCTGCACCAGCAATACAGATTTCGGGATCGTTCATATCACCAGTCTATGGCCATGGTTGAGATGAACAGATATATAGTCTGTTTGTACCCGTCCGTCGTCTGCGAGCGGGAACGGAGTAAGGAAAAGCAGTTGAACCACGGAGATTCGAAGGAGAGTGCGATGGCGGAAACGGAGTATACAGAGGAGCGGTCAATCTCTGGAGCGCTGCTTGCAGTTGTGGCGATTTCTTTGTTGGCGGCATTGGGCGGGTTGATATGGTGCTACACCTTGCAGAAGAACCTGGGAGCCACGGAGCTGAAACTCTCCCACGCCGTCGAGAAGAATGCGGATCTGAGCCAGAAGCTCGAGGCGACCAACGCGCGTCTGCGAGCAACCAGCGAGACCCTGGGCCAGAGCGTCGGCATGACCCAGAAGCAGATTGAACTGAAGGCGCAGATCATCCTGGCTCAACAGAGAGCGGCCCAGGCCAAACTCGAAGAGGCGCAGGCCGCCACCCAGAAGCAGATCGGCGCTGTCTCAAGCGAGGTCTCCAGCGTAAAGACCGATGTCGGTGGCGTAAAGACCGATGTCGCTGCCAACCGGACCGATCTTGAAGCCACCAAGACGCAACTGACTCGTGTCATGGGCGACGCCGGTGTGATGAGCGGTCTGATCGCCAAGAACCACGACGAGCTCGATATCCTCAAACACAAGGGCGACCGGAACTACTACGAGTTCACCTTGCAGAAGGGACAACAGCCGACTCTGCTCTCCACCATCAAGCTGCAGCTGAAGAAGGCCGATCAGAAGCACTCGCGCTACACCCTCGAAGTAAGCTCCGACGACCGCATCATCCAGAAGAAGGATAAAAACCTCGACGAGCCCGTCCAGTTCTACTCCGGCAAGGATCCCGCGCTGTTCGAGTTGGTGGTCAACTCGATCGAGAAGAACAAGGTCTCCGGGTATCTCTCCACTCCCAAGAGCGCCAAAACCTCCACGCCATAGCGGAGGATTCGCAGACACGAAAACGGGGGACGCGATTGGCGTCCCCCGTTTGCTTTGCCTGGTTGATGTTTCTACTTCTTCTTGGTGGCCTTCTTAGCTGCTTTCTTGGCCGGTGCTTTTTTGGCTGCCTTCTTCGTTGCCATTTGCCTATTCTCCCTAGTGATTAGACATTGACTCTCTGCAACACACATCATTGCAGCTAACGAAGGTATAGATTTACGAAAATTAACTGTCAAGAAAAATCGATGCGTTCTGAAATTTTTTTTCGATCTCCGTTTTCCCTTTAGGACTCCTTCCGCTCTTAACAATCCAAGAGTTGACGCGTCGCACAGGGTGCAGTCTCTCGATCGGAGTCCTATACTGGCGCGTTGTACTGTTCAACGAATGAGGTGAAGCAATGAGTGATGTCGTAATCGTCTCCGCGGTGAGAACGCCGGTCGGAAAGTTTCAGGGAGCGTTGGCGGAGCTCTCCGCCGTGGAGCTTGGCGCCATCGCAGTGCGCGAAGCTGTCGCTCAGGCAGGCATCGACGCGTCTGCTGTGAACGAGTGCGTGATGGGATGCGTCCTGCCCGCGGGCCTTGGCCAGAACCCCGCGCGCCAGGCTGCGCTTCGCGGCGGCCTTCCTCCCGCGGTCTCCGCACTTACTGTCAACATGGTCTGCGGCAGCGGTTTGCGCGCCGTCGCTCTCGGAGCACAGAACATCCTGGCCGAAGATGCGGAGATCGTCGTCGCCGGAGGCATGGAGTCGATGTCCAATGCTCCGTATCTTCTTCCTGCGGCTCGAAAGGGTCTCCGCATGGGTGACAGTGCCGTCGTCGATTCCATGATTCGCGATGGCCTGTGGTGCGCCTGCGACGATCAGCACATGGGGATGACCGGCGAG
>DATHJA010000135.1:0-3118 GCA_035316475.1 Edaphobacter sp.
GACTGACGCGCATTGCCTACATAAAACTCAACGTGATCGGTCCCCTTCAGGGGAAGAAAATCCTGGTTCACCTGTCCCGTCTGCATTTGTTCGGCGACAGTGTTCGAAGCGGTGTTCATAAAGGTCCCATTTCTGCCGGAAGAGGTTACGGGCCGTCTCCCGGCAACAAGCAGCATAGGCCTCGCATCCAAAAACTTCCACCCCGCAGCACATACAGGAAACCCCTATGGAGAGTCCCTCCCCACAATCCCCATATATCCCTGAAAGAGCCACTTCCTATCTCGAAAAAAGTTCGCATCCATCCAGAAAATGAATTCTCCAATAGAACATCGATATACAAATCCCTTTTGACAAATAAAACTAAACCGTTCAGTATTGTTTACGAGCAGGAGACCCTATGATCCGTGTGCAGAATCTCGTAAAGACCTTCGGCGACTTCACTGCCGTTAAGAACATCTCCTTTGAGGTTGCGCAGGGCGAGATCTTCGCCTTTCTCGGCCCCAACGGCGCCGGCAAGACCACCACCATCAAGATGCTCACCACGCTTCTGCACCCCACCAGCGGGACCATCGAGCTGGACGGCCTCAACCCGGCCCTCCAGGCCAAAGAGGCCCGCCGCCGCTTCGGCATCGTCTTTCAGGACCCCAGCCTCGACGGCGAGCAGACCGCCTACGAAAACATGGACCTGCACGGCATCCTCTATCACGTGCCGCGCAAGCAGCGCGCCGAGCGTACCGAACACCTGCTCAAGCTCTTCGAGCTCTGGGACCGCAAGGACAGCTATGTAAAGACCTTCTCCGGTGGCATGAAGCGCCGCCTCGAGATCGCCCGTGGCTTCCTTCACACTCCCAAGATCCTCTTCCTCGACGAGCCCACCCTCGGCCTCGACCCCCAGAGCCGCAACCAGCTCTGGACACACGTCAAGCACCTCAACGAGACCGAGAAGACAACCGTCTTCCTCACCACTCACTACATGGACGAGGCCGATCGCGTCGCACACCGCATCGCCATCATGGACCACGGCACCATCATCACCCAGGGGTCATCGGCGGAGCTCAAGCAGCAAACCAGCACCGATTCCCTCGAAGAAGCTTTCCTCGCCCTTACCGGAGCAACGCTCCGCGACGAAAACGCAAATTCATCCGATCAGCTTCGCCAGATGGCAAGAATGTTCAACCGATAGTTTTTTGGAGGTCTTCGTGGGCGCGATTTACATTTTGTGGCTTCGTGAGTTGAAGCGATACGTCCGGTCGCGAGTTCAGGTCGTGGCCTCGCTCGGCCAACCCTGCCTTTATCTTCTGGCCCTCGGCTTCGGCCTCGGTCCTGTCTTCCAGCAGGCCGGGAGAGGCAGCTACCTGCAGTTTGTTGCTCCCGGCATCATCGGCATGACTGTGCTCTTCAGCTCCATCTTCTCCGGCATGGCAATGCTCTGGGACCGCCAGTTCGGCTTTCTCAAGGAGACGCTCGTCGCTCCTGTCTCGCGTCTCCAGATCATGGCCGGCCGCACGCTCGGAGCCGCTACCGTCGCGATGATCCAGGGAACCCTCATCCTCATCATCTGCCTCATCGCCGGGTTCAGGCCGCACTCCTGGCTCGCCATTCCTGTGGCCTTCATCTTCATCCTGATGATTGCCATCGTCTTCTCCGCTCTGGGAACCGCCTTCGGCTCCGTCCTCAAAGACATGCAGGGATTCCAGATCATCATGAACTTCCTCGTGCTGCCGATCTTCTTTCTCTCGGGAGCGCTCTACCCTCTCACCAACCTGCCCAAAGTCATGACCGTACTCACGCACATCGACCCGCTCACCTATGGAGTCGATGGCCTTCGCGGAACGCTCATCGGCCACTGGCAGTTCACCCCAGCCCTCGACCTGGCCGTACTCTCGGCCATCGCTCTCGTCTTTCTTTGTGGCGGAGCCTGGCTCTTCTCGAAGATTGAAGCTTAGAGATGGCACGAACTAGAAGCGAGAACGCACACCGAAAAGTTCTGGAGGCTGCAGTCTCCCTGTTTGCAGAGGATGGCATCGATGCCACCAGCATGGATGCCATCGCCAGAACCTCCGGCGTCAGCAAGGCGACCATCTACAAACACTGGCCCGACAAAGAAGCTCTCTGCATGGAGGTCTTCGTCTACATCCACGGCCTCGACCAGGAACGGCCCGTCTTCCGCTCCGGTGACTTCCGCAAAGACCTCATCGACGGCCTCAGCTACCAGCCCGGCGCCGATCGCCAGCCGCTCAAAGAGAAGATCTGGCCCCACCTGATCGCCTATAGCGCACGCAACCAGGCCTTCGCCGCCGCATGGCGCGAGAAGATGACCGAGCCCTCGCGCACGGGAATCATCGACATGATCAAGCGCGGCCAGTCCCTGGGCATCCTCAAAAAAGACATCGACCCTGAGATCGGAATCGCCATTCTTCTGGGCCCGCTCTTGTACCGGAACATCTTCATCAAGCAGATCGCGAAGAGATTGCCAAAAAACTTCGAAGCCCATATCGCCGATGTATTTCTCACCGCCTTCGGAACGCCCGAGACGGTGCGGTCCATTCCCTCTCACTAAGCCGCGCTTTACCCCAACCGCGCCAGCATCTCCCGCACCGTCACCCCCAGCACCGGATGCACCCAATCCCCCGCCACCTCGTTCAGCGGCTCCAGCACAAACCTGCGCTTCTGCATCTCCGGATGCGGCAGGGTCAACTCCGCCGTGCTCATCACCCTGTTGCCGTACAGCAGCAGATCAAGGTCGATCACCCGCGGCCCCTTCGTGATCACCCGCTCGCGCCCCATCACGTTCTCAATCTCCAGCAGAGCTCGCATCAGCTCCAACGGCGCGAGGGATGTCTCCAGCACCACCGCACCGTTCAGAAACCTTGGCTGATCCAGATATCCCACCGGCTCCGTGTCATGGAACGACGAGACGGCCTTCACCTCGCCCAGCTTCCCTAGCCGCTCCACAGCCTCGCGCAGATTCGCCTCGCGGTCCCCGAACTCCGACACAAGGTTCGATCCCAGCGCAATCGCCGCGCGTTCCTTCACCTTAGCGTTCCGCGCCTAAACCGTTACCGGCTGCAGTTGCGCCGTCACCATTGCGACCTCTGGCTCCGCCACCTCGTCGTAG
>DATHJA010000136.1:0-5815 GCA_035316475.1 Edaphobacter sp.
ACCTTCTCCGGTCCGCCCTGCTTGCGCCAGAGATAGTCCTCGTAGTTGCCGGGGTAGATGTGGACGCGGCGATCCTCCACCTCGAAGACACGCGTCGCTAACCCATCGATGAAGTAGCGGTCGTGCGAGACGAAGAGCACCGTACCGGTGAAGTTGCGGATGGCGTCGAGCAGTACGTCCTTCGCGCGCAGGTCGAGATGGTTGGTGGGCTCGTCGAGCAGAAGCATGTTCGAGGGCGAGACCAGCATCTTCGCCATCGCATAGCGATTGCGCTCGCCGCCCGAAAGCACGCCCAGTTTTTTGAAGACATCGTCGCCCGAGAACATGAAGCAGCCGAGGAGCGAGCGCAGTTCTACGACCGGTACCTTTGGCGAGGCGCCAGCGATGTCATCGAGCATCTCGGCGTTATGATCCAGCACCTTGTACTGGTCCTGCGCGAAGAAGTCGACCAGGGCGTTGTGACCATAGCGCACCGTGCCCGAGGTAGGCGCTTCCTGCTCACTGAGCAAACGGATGAGCGTCGATTTGCCCGCGCCGTTCGCGCCGACGAGCGCGATGCGGTCGCCGCGCTCGATGGTGAAGTTGAGGTTGTCGAGGATGGTCTTCTGCCCACCGTTCGGCGTAGGGTACACCTTGGTGAGGTTCTGCACCTCGATCACAGTGCGGCCCGAGGCCGGAGGCTGCGGGATGGCGAAGTGGATCGTTGCCTCTTCTTCAGGAACCTCGATGCGCTCGATCTTTTCGAGCTCCTTGATGCGCGACTGCACCTGTTTGGCCTTCGTGGCCTGATAGCGGAAGCGGTTGATGAACGCTTCCAGCGCCTCGATGCGGTCCTTCTGGTTCTTGTAAGCGGCCATCAGCGTGGCGCGGCGTTCTTCCTTCTGGGTGACGTACTTTTCGTAGTTGCCGTGATAGACGTGCATCCGCTTGTTCCACAGCTCGACGATCTTGTTGGCCGTTACATCGAGGAAGTAGCGATCGTGCGAGATCAGGATGAACGCGTTTGGATAATCGTGCAGGTAGTTTTCCAGCCAGTTGCGGCTCTCAAGGTCCAGGTGGTTGGTCGGCTCGTCCAGCAGAAGCAGCGAGGGCTTCTGCAGCAGCAGCTTGGCGAGCGCAATGCGCATCTGCCAGCCGCCAGAGAACTCCTCGGTCTTGCGCTCCCAATCTTCCTTGCTGAAGCCCAGGCCGCCCAGCACCGCGCCCACCTGCGCGTCCAGCGTATAAATGTCGTGCACATGCAGATGGTCGGCGATATCCGAATAACGCTCTGCCGCCGCCATGTACTCCTTCGACTTCGGGTCCTTCTCGGACATCGTCGTCATCAGCTCAATCGACTCTGCCTCGAGAGCGTGCAGATGCTCGAAGACCGAAAGGCACTCCTCAAACACCGTCTTGCCGCGCATGGCCAGGCCATCCTGCGGGAGGTAGCCGATGGTCATTCCCTTTACGCGCGTCAGCTGGCCATAATCCAGCGACTCCACGCCGGCCAGGATCTTCAGCAGCGTCGATTTCCCTGTGCCGTTGCCGCCCACCAGGCCTGTGCGCTCGTTCGGCGTAATCAGCCAGTTCAGGTCTTCAAATAGGAGCTTTTGGCCGAATCGTTTTCCGGCCGAGATCAGTTGCAGCATTTCTTCTATTTTCGCATCCCGTTGACTGTCTCCTTCTTTTGACGAAGCGATGACACCGCCATGACATCTGTCCCGTGCACGGCTCCTACCCTTACCGAGGATTCCAACGCAGCTTTCTCCCCGCCTGTCGTTGGGACCAGTCTGTCCGCGCGCTAGTCCGCGGACGACGTTTGGGTCCGCGGGGCTATACCTCCTAAGGAGCCTTTTATGAAGGATTTTACAGGCTTGACCCTCTCCGCGGCGGCACTCGCTCTCGCGCTGCCGGCCGCTGCTTTCGCTCAACATTACACACAGACGAATCTCGTCTCGAACGTCTCCGGAGTCGCACCCGTTACCGATCCTCAGCTCATCAATCCCTGGGGACTCTCCCGAGGCTCAGCTTCACCCTGGTGGGTCTCCGATGCCGGCACCGGCCTCAGCACCCTCTATAACGGCGCCGGAGCCAAGCAGTCCCTCGTCGTTACCATCCCCAAGTCCGATCCCAACGACAAGACCTTCCCCACCGGAACTCCTACTGGAACCATCTTCAACGCCAGCCCGACAGATTTTCTTCTCGCCCCCGGCAAGCCCTCGGCCTTTCTCTTCTCGACCATCGACGGAACCATCGCCGGCTGGAATTCAACCGTGGCTGGAACGCCCGGAGCTCCCGGACCCTCAACCAACGCTGTGACCGTCTTCCGCGCCAAGGATGGCTCCAGCTATACCGGCCTTACCGCCGCCTTTGTCGATGAAAAGCGCTATCTCTACGCGGCGAACTTCACCAAGGGCCGGGTCGATGTCTTCGACTCCACCTTCAGCCCCGTTAAGCTGAAGGATGACGACGATCACCGCGGACCTAACAATGACTTCGGTGACGATCGATTCTTTGGCGGCAACGACCGGCCCTTCACTGACAATCGTCTGCCGCGCTTCTACGTTCCGTTCAATGTGCAGGCCATCGGCAACGATATCGTCGTCACCTACGTTCTGCATCTCCCGGGTCAGCAGTTGGAGACCGACGGCCCCGGCCTCGGCTATGTCGACGTCTACTCTTCCAAAGGCAAGCTGCTCAGCCGGCTCGAGCACGGCGACTGGCTCAATGCACCCTGGGGAGTCGCTCTCGCCCCACTCGACTTCGGCCGCTTTAGCCACGACCTGCTCGTCGCACAGTTCGCAGGCGGAGGAACCTCCGAGTCCAGCGGATATATCGCCGCCTACGATCTTGCCACCGGCAAATTCGATGGTCTCCTGGAAGACGCCAGCGGCAAGCCCATTGTGATCAATGGCATCTGGGCTATCAGCCCTGCCAACAGCGCCACCGCAAGCAGCTACGACACTACCGGAGCGCCGGCCTCAGAGCTCTACTTTACTGCGGGACCCAATCAGGGAACGGGCGGACTCTTTGGATACCTCAAGCCCGTCGCCACGGAACTGATTCAGGGCAACGCGCAGTAATCCCTTCCCTCAGCAAAGGAGCCGCGGCAAAGTTCGCGGCTCCTCTTTTTTTGGGGGGAAGAGGTCAGCCCGTAGTGTCCGAATACCAGCAACGCGGCAATGCCAGATGCGGCTTGTCTGAAACATTGTCGCGATCCAGCGGATGTGGAAACCTGCTCGACCGCCCATTCGGCTGCGCCCTTCTCCGCGAATAAAACGTGAACTCGAGCATATGCGGTATCTCGACCCCGCCGCGGCTCGTCACCTTGTCCCAGTTGTTGGGATGCATGTGTGCAACGCAAAAGTACTTCAGCAGCTTGCGGAAACATGTGCCATAGTGCCGGAACATGTTATGGATCAAAGAGCCGGCCCAGGTGGTGAAACCTTCGAGCTTCGTGTGCCGTCCCCACACGATAGTCCACCGAAAACAAAGCGTTTCTCGCAATCTCTTTCATTCGCGCCGATTCTACCCAGTCCTGTTTCATCCGCTCCCCGGGAGAGACAACGGCGGAGCCCCTCTGCTAAGGTCAAAGATGAGAGCTTGATGCCAGGTCAGTCCCAACTATTTCCGGATCGCGAACCCACCGTGCTGCCACCGTCTCCGGACGGTTCCGACGAGATCAAACGTGCTGCGGCGCCGGTGTGGTTGCAACGCATCTCCCTTTTTGTGCTCGTTCTCTTCTGTGTCTATCTCGGGGTGCTGGTCATGTTGCTTCCCTGGTGGACGCGCGTATGGGACCACAACCTCTTCATCCAGTCGCATCCCACCCTCGCCGCCTTCCTGCATAACGGGGCTGTGCGCGGTATCATCTCCGGGCTGGGGTTGCTGGATATATGGATCGGCATCTCCGAGGCAGTGCACTATCGCGACTACAAGTAAGTTGTCTGTTGGTCAATGAGCAACCCGATAGACTGGCAACGAAGGATGAATTCCCGTAACTACTATGGACAACTCTTCACCGCAGCCCGAACCACTTGAGAACGCTCCGCTCGCCTACGAAAACCCCGGCTTTCTCAACTCGCCCGACGCCCGCATTCTCCGCATCATGGCCGAGTACCAGGAGCCCCTCTCGCGCTTCCGTCGCGAGCGCATCCAGGACACCATCGTCTTCTTCGGCTCCGCCCGCTTCCGCGCCCTCGACGTCGCCGCCGCCAACTTCGAGCTGCTGGCCAACACCGGCTCCAAGGAGCGTGCGCCCGAGCAGCCCGCTCCCCTTCAGGAGATCGAGCAGGGCCACGCCACCGGAGCCCGACTCCGTCTCGCCGGAGCTGCCATCGAGATGGCTGCCTACTACGAAGACGCGCGTATCCTCGCCAACAAGCTTGCTACCTGGGCCAAGTCGCTCCCCGGCCCGCGTCATCGCTTCGTCGTCACCTCCGGCGGTGGTCCGGGCATCATGGAGGCCGCCAATCGCGGAGCCTACGAGGCCGGAGCGAAGACCATCGGCCTGAACATCAAACTGCCCTTCGAACAGCAGCCCAACCCCTACATCACCCCATCGCTCAACTTCGACTTCCACTACTTCTTTATGAGGAAGTACTGGTTCGCTTATCTTGCCAAGGCGCTGGTGATCTTTCCCGGAGGCTTCGGAACCCTCGACGAGATGTTCGAGCTGCTCACGCTCGCCCAGACCAACAAGCTCGCCAAGCGAATCACGACCATCATCTACGGCTCGCCCTACTGGAAGAGCGTCATCAATCTCGACGTGCTCGCAGAAAAAGGAGCCATCGCCCCCGGCGATCTCAACCTGTTTCGCTTCGTCGACACTCCCGAAGAGGCCTTCGAGATCCTCAAGGAGGATTTGACCAAGAACCACCTCAACACCGACTACGAGAAGGCCCTGCAGGAGAGAGCCCGCCGCGCAGCCGGAGCGCACGATGTTCCCCACGACCCGGCACCCTCGGCGCAGGAGATCCTCGGCCCGGATATCTCTCCTACCCGCTGATAGATATGACTGCTCCACGCCAACTGCCGCTCTACGATGCCGGGCACAAGCCTGAGACATGGAATGAGCGAATGGTTCCAGGAGAATATGCCGTTCACTACGCCAAATTCGAACTGGACACTCCTGACGCCCCCTACTGCACGGTCTTCGGCAGCTTGCAGGATGCCGTCACCTATGCGCAGGAGCAGGTAACAAAACGTACGGATCTGCGCTGCGCCCTATACGATCACCACGGACTGATCGGCCCGCCTGTCCGGGATATTCGCGGTCGTGACTTCAAAGAGAATGAGATCTCGGCGCGATTTCGAAGATGGGTCGGCTCCATCCTTTTCTTCGGTGGTTCCATTCTGACGATCGTTGATTGGGCCAAAGATTTTCGGTTTCTATGGCCTTCTGCCCTTGGCACCCGCATGTTAATGCCGGGCTTTGCGCTGTTATTTATGGAAGCAATGGTCCTTTTGCACAAACGGTTGAGCCGTCGAAGATCCGGAGAAAAGGGGGTTGCATGACACTTCTGATCTTTCAAATAGCAATCATCCTGCTCGTCAGTCTTCTCTGTGGTGCGGTCGCGCGCAGACTCGGCCAGGCAAGGGTAATTGGAGAGATTATCGGCGGCATCCTGATCGGGCCCTCAGTACTCGGACGGTATGCTCCTCATGCCTTCTCGCATCTGTTTCCTGCAAGCTCTCTCGGCCTGTTCGAGATGATAAGCACCATCGGGCTCATCCTTTTTCTATTCCTGATCGGAAGCGAGCTGGACTACGAGCATCTTCGAGAACAGAAGCTCACGGCAACGCTCGCAAGTTTGACGAGCATGGTTCTTCC
>DATHJA010000137.1:0-2073 GCA_035316475.1 Edaphobacter sp.
TCGATCACCTCGTTCGGACTGGCGCCGTATCCGACGACGTCGCCCAGATTCCAGAGAGCATCGTGAGGGCCGGCGGTCTCAAGGACAGCGTTCAGGGCTTCGAGATTTGCGTGGATGTCCGAGAGGATCAGGGCTCGCATGAGGTCCGGGGGTGGCCTAGCGGGCCTTAAATTAGTTTACCTTTCAACACGATTTCAGGCGAGAGTTGCGAGCGGCTGGGTCCGGTCGGTCCGCATGGTAGGCGCCGAGGCGAGCAGGCGTCGCGTATAGGGGTGTTGCGGAGAATGAAAGATCTGCGCCGTCGGAGCCTGCTCGACGATATGCCCGAGCTGCATGACGGCGACCCGGTCGGCCACCTGGCTGACCACCGCAAGATCATGCGAGATAAACAGCATGGTCAGGTTGTGCGTCCGGCGAAGACGGTTGAGCAGCGCCAGAATCTGCGCCTGCACCGTAACGTCGAGTGCCGTGGTGGGCTCGTCGGCGATGAGCAGACGGGGGCGGTTCACGATGGCCATGGCGATGAGAATGCGCTGGCGCTGGCCACCGGAGAACTGGTGGGGATAGTCGCGGAAGCGGCGCTCGGGATCCGGCAGAGCGACCTCGTGCATGGCTTCGAGCACGCGTTCGCGGATCTGGTGCCGCGAGAGGTCGGGGTGATGCGCGGTGACGGACTCGGCGATCTGCACACCGACGGGCATCACCGGGTTCAGTGCGGTCATCGGCTCCTGAAAGATCATCGCGATACTGCGGCCACGGTGGCGCCGCATGGACTCTTCAGGCAGGGCGAGAAGGTCTTCGGAGCCGAACCGAAGCGAGCCGGAGACGGTCGCCGTGGGGGGAAGAAGGCGAAGGACCGCGAGCGAGGTGGCGGACTTGCCAGAGCCGGACTCCCCGACCAGCCCAAGGGTCTCGCCCTCCCCGATGTGGAAGGAGATGTCGTCCACGGCACGGTTTTGGCCGAAGGCGATGGAAAGACCGGCAACCTCTAGAAGCGCCTGGGAGGAGGAGTGCATGCACTGAATGTATTTCATCTTCTTCCGGTCCTGCGCCATGAGATTAGAGGGGTAGACGATCTACGCTCAAGAGGGGTAGATTGTCTACACCTTCAAGGGATGGAGTGAATCCGGTTTCCATGGCGCGCAGAAGCGAGTACAAGAATCGAATCGAGCTGGTTCAGGGAACGCTCGACATGCTGATCCTCAAGACGCTGCAGTGGGGACCGCGGCACGGCTATGGCATCGTGCAGGCTCTGCACACACAGTCCGGGGAGGTGCTGCAGGTGGAGACCGGCTCACTGTACCCGGCGCTGCACCGTTTGGAGCGGCAGGGTTGGGTTCGTTCGGAGTGGAGCCAGACCGAGAGCAACCAGAGGGCACGGTTCTACGAGATAACAGCAGCAGGAAAGAAGCAGCTCGTCTCGGACCATGACCGCTGGCGGCAGATGGTGGGTGCCATCGCGGCCATCATGCAGGGAGGCCCGGAAGGGGGAGAAGGATGAGGCTGTGGCGGCGAAGAAGGGAAGATATCGACGAAGAGATTGCGACGCACCTGGCGATGGCCGCTGCGGATCGCGAAACGCGGGGAGAATCGCCCGAGGAAGCTCGCAACGCTGTACGGCGCGAGTTCGGCAATCTTCTGCTGGTTTGCTAGACGGCACGCAGCGTATGGGGATTCGAGTGGGTTGATCGAGCGTTGCAGGATCTTCTCTATGCCTGGCGCCAGCTCCGGCGGTCCATGGGATTCTCGCTCACGGTCATTGCAACCCTGGCGCTGGGCATGGGCGCGACGGCAGACCTGTTCACCGTCGTCAATCGTGTCCTGCTGCAGGTCCTGCCCTATCCTGCGCCGCAGCGCCTGGTCTCGATTCTGGAGTCAGGCCGGAGAGGCGACCGATCAATGCCATGGCTAGACATCGAGCAATGGCAGCTCAAAACGCGGTCCTTTGAAGACATCGGCTTTTATGCTCGCGCCGCTGGCCGCCCCTTTCTTGAAGGCGATACGGCAGCGGAACAGGTCGGACAATATCTGGTGAGCACGAACCTGTTCTCTGTGCTCGGGGTCAAGCCGGAG
>DATHJA010000138.1:0-7657 GCA_035316475.1 Edaphobacter sp.
TGCAGCGATGATGCTGCTGGCAAGGCCGGAAACGGCAAGTGGATGGGGTGTACAGGCCACTTCTTCCCAGACACCAGGGCTGGCGCAGCACGCTCCGGCCCAGTCGCCGGCGCAACCGTCGTTGACCGTGGACCGCGACCCTGTCGCCTCACCAGATCCCGACACTCCCGCACCCTCCGCAAAGGAGGGGACGCAGGCCCCTGAAGGCCCCGGCCAGATCCAGCGTGGTACGGGCGGAAAATATACGCTTCGCACGGATGCCTACGAGGTCCGGCTGAACGCTACCGTGCTCGACTCTGACGGCAAATCCATCCTGACCCTCAAGCAGGACGATTTCCGCGTCTTCGAAGACGGCGTTCCGCAGACGATCGCCTCCTTCCGGCACGAGGATCTTCCGGTCTCGCTTGGAATCGTGATCGACAGCTCGGGCTCCATGTATGACAAGCGCGCCGCCGTGGAGCAGGCGGCGCTGGACCTGATCCGGCTGTCGAACAAAGAGGATGAGGCATTTGTCGTGGACTTCTCCTGGGAGGCGTTCATCGACACCGACTTCACCAACAACATCGACAAGCTGCGCGATGGCCTGAACTACATCAAGTCCAGCGGAGGGACGGCGGTCTATGACGCCCTGCTGGCCTCTGCGGACTATCTGGCGAAGAACGCCAAACACCCCAAGCAGGTGCTCCTCGTCGTCACCGACGGCGAGGACAATGCATCTACGGCGACGCTCGAACAGGCCATCCGCCGGATTCAGGATCTTGATGGCCCGGTCATCTACTCCGTCGGCCTGCTCTTCGGCCAGGACACCGACAAGAGGGAGTCGCGCCACGCGAAGCGCGTGCTCGAGACCCTGAGCGAGCAGACCGGAGGAGCGGCGTACTTTCCCCGCTCGCTCAAGGATGTAGACTCGGTCGCGGCCCAGGTCGCGCAGGATATCCGGACGCAGTACACCATCGCGTATCACTCGACCAAGTCTCCGACGCTCGGTGGCTATCGCGAGGTGCATGTCGAGGCCAAAGCCAAGGGCATGGGCAAGCTGTCTGTGCGGACCAGAACCGGATACTATCCGCACATCTCGTCTGAGGCTTCTCCTGGAGGGAGTGCGGCGGTTAATCCACCAGGAGAGAATGGCGCCCCGGCGCGGCCCTGAGGATGCGGATAGCGGAGACGATCATCGACCTGGTAGGACGGACCCCGATGGTCCGCCTGGCCGCGCTTGAGCCCGCCGGCGGGGCGGAGATCTGGACGAAGCTCGAATACCTCAATCCGGGCGGAAGCGTGAAGGACCGCGCCGCACTCGGGATCGTGCTGGACGCAGAGCGCCGCGGCGTTCTTCGCCCGGGATCAACGATCGTCGAAGCGACGGCCGGAAACACGGGCGTTGGCCTGGCGCTGATCGGCATCAACCGCGGCTACAAGGTGGTGTTGTACGTTCCCGAGCAGTTCGCCGAGGAGAAGTGCATCCTGATGCGCGGGCTTGGAGCGACGGTGATCCGCACTCCCGAGGCCGAGGGCATGGCCGGCGCGATCCGCCAGGCGCTCGAGTTCGAGCGCGCGACCGAGGGAGCCTTCGCCGCGCTGCAGTTTGAGAATCCCGCCAATCCCGACTTCCACGAACAGACCACGGCGGTCGAGATCTGGGAGCAGATGGAAGGTCGCGTCGATGCCTGGGTCTCCGGCATCGGCTCGGCGGGAACCTTCACCGGTGTCGCGCGGTTTCTGAAGCGGAAGAGCACGAAGGCCCTCTGTGTCGCCGTGGAGCCGCAGGGAAGCGTCCTGCAGGGCGGCGTGCCGGGCAAGCATAAGGTGGAGGGAATCGGCGTTTCATTTATTCCGGCTACGTTCGATGCGAGCGTCTGCGACCGCGTGATCCGGGTGATGGACCCTCCCGCCTTCGAGATGGTGAAGCGGCTGGCCGCGGAGGCAGGCGTGTTCGCGGGCTCGAGCGCCGGGGCAGTAGTCTGTGCGGCGGTTGAGGTTGCGGCGGAGCTTGGAGCGGGGCACCGTGTGGTGACGGTGATCCCGGATTCGGCAGAGCGGTATCTTTCGAAAGGGTTATTGAGCTGATGACTGAGAAGAAGCAAGGGTTTGCGACGCGGGCGATTCATGATGGGCAGGAGCCGGAGACGGTGACCGGGGCGGTGAACGTTCCGATCTTTCTGACCTCGACCTACCAGCAGGAGGAGATCGGGAAGAACCGGGGCCATGAGTATGCCCGGCTGACGAACCCGACGCGCGATGCGCTCGAGGAGAGCCTGCGGTCGCTCGAGGGTGGAACCAGCGCGCATGTCTTCGCCTCAGGCATGGCCGCGATCACGGCGATGCTGACGATGATGAAGACGGGCGATCATGTCGTGTGCTCGGACAACGTCTACGGAGGCACGCAGCGGGTCTTCGACAAGGTGCTGTCGAACTACGGCCTGACGTTCACCTACGTGGATACGAGCATTGCCGAAAACGTGGCTGCGGCGATCCGTCCGGAGACGAAGCTGGTCCATATCGAGACGCCGACGAACCCGATGATGGCGATCACCGATATTCACGCCGTCGCGAACATCTGCCATGCGAAGGGCGTGGAGCTGAGCGTGGACAACACCTTTCTGTCGCCCTTCTTGCAGCAGCCGATCGCGCTGGGCGCGGACATCGTGATGCACTCGACGACGAAGTTTTTGAACGGCCACTCGGACGGTCTGGGCGGCGTTCTGGTGTGCACCAGGCCGGAGCAGGCGGAGCGGTTCCGGTTCGTGCAGAAGTGCACGGGAGGCATCCTCTCTCCCTTTGAGAGCTACCTTCTGCTGCGCGGCGTCAAGACGCTGGCGGTGCGGATGAAGCAGCACGATGCCAACGGCCGGGCGGTGGCGGAGTTCCTGGCCGGGCACAAGGCGGTGAAGCAGGTCTTCTATCCGGGCCTGAAGGACCATCCGCAGCATGAGCTGGCGAAGCGCCAGCAGAGCGGCTTCGGATCGATGATCTCGATTGAGCTGGGCTCGCTGGAGCGGGCGAACGATTTTGCCAAGCGGCTGCGGCTCGGGTTGCTGGCCGAGTCGCTGGGCGGGGTGGAGACTCTGATCTGCCATCCAGCGACGATGACTCATGCGGCGGTGGGGCCGGAGGGCCGGGCGCGGCTGGGGATCACCGACGGGTTGATGCGGATCTCGGTCGGGATCGAGGATGTGGAGGACATCATCGCCGACCTGGATCAGGCTCTGGGTGGGTAGTCCCCCCTACTGTTTTTGTGCAAAATCTTGATTCTTTTGAAGTTAGCCTCGTATCACCTTTGTAAGATATTCATAACACGTGAGTTAGTTTTCAAAATATAGAAAACAAATGAGTTAATTAAAGAAAGGCCCCGATCCCTCGGGGCCTTTTCTTCTTATCTGCTGGATCCAGTTCAGCAGGTTGAAGAGGGTGGATCGGCACATCTTATTTGCCAGTAAGCGTTTTATTATGTGTATTTTGAGGAGATTTCTCGTGTTCCGGGCCTTGACAGGGCTTTTGCATCGCAGATTGCGATGTTTTTATTGTTTGACACTGAATACGTACGAGCGTATTAAATTATCTATGAGCAGACCATCCCTTCGCGAGGACATTCTCAATGCCGGTCTCAAGGTGATGTTTCATGCGGGATATCAGGGGGCGACCGTGCGGGACATTTGCGCGGCTGCGGAAGCCCCGCACGGATCGTTCACCAATCACTTTCGCTCCAAGGAGGCGTTTGCCCAGGAGGTTCTGGACCGCTACTTTGCCAACCTTCAGGGATATGTAAAGGAGGCTTTGGAGGACAGGTCTCTTACGCCTCGGCAGCGGCTAAGGCGGTATCTGGACATCATCAGCGGGGTGCTGGAAGCCGACCACTGGAGTCGCGGCTGTCTGATCGGCGATTTCAGTCTGGAGACGACCTCGCAGAGCGAACTGCTGCGCGCGAGGCTGGGGGCGATCTTCGAGGAGTGGCGCGCTCCGTTTGCCGCATGCATTCGAGAGGCGCAGGCTGCCGGCGAGATCGATCGAACGTTCGAGCCGATGGATCTTGCCGAGTTCCTTCTGGCTTCGTGGGAGGGAGCAATTCTGCGCATGAAGGTAGAGCGAGGGCCGGCCGCGCTCGAGCGCTTTAAAAAGATTGTCTTCCAAACCGTATTCAAGGAGTCGAGATGACCGTTGTTACCGATGTCGTATTGCCTAAGGTGAAGGTTCTGGATTCCACGATGGCGTACCGGGAGGCGGGGGATCCCGAAGCTCCGGTTGTGCTCTTTCTGCATGGGAACCCGACCTCGTCGTACATATGGCGGAATATTCTTCCGCTGGTTGCGCCGGTGGCGCATTGCATCGCACCGGATCTTATCGGGTTCGGCCAATCGGGAAAGCCGGAGATCGAGTATCGGTTTGCCGATCATGTGCGGTATCTCGATGCGTTCCTCGAAGAGGCTGGAATCGGGTCGGCGTTCGTTGTAGCGCAGGATTGGGGGAGCGGGCTGGCGTTTCACCTGGCAGCTCGCAGGCCGGAGTTTCTGCGCGGACTGGCTTTCATGGAGTTCATACGGCCCATGCCTACATGGAATGATTTTCATCCCGATCAGATCGAGACCTTCCAGAAGTTCAGGACGTCTGGGGTGGGCGAAGAGATGATTCTTGAAAACAACGTTTTCGTGGAGGGGGTTCTTCCCGCGTCAACCGCGCGCAAGCTGACGGAGGAAGAGATGTCCGTATACAGAGCGCCATTTCCTACGCCTGAGTCGCGACGGCCGACGTGGCGGTTTCCGAATGAGCTGCCGATCGCGGGAGAGCCGGCGGATGTGTACTCCACCATAGAGGAAGCGCACCGTGCTCTGGCGCAGTCCTCTTACCCAAAGCTGCTTTTTGTCGGCGATCCGGGCGCGTTGATATCACCCGCCTTCGCTGAGAGCTTTGCAAAGGGGCTCAGGAACTGCAGAGTGGTGCAGCTCAGCTCTGGACTGCATTACCTGCAGGAGGATCATCCTGATGTTATCGGTGTCACGATCAAGGAGTGGCTCCTTGAAGAAGGAATCGGGGAACAAGGACTTGGGGAACAAGGAATTGGGAACAACGGATTGGCTCCGGGCCAAAGCTGAAGCAGTGAATAAGGCCACGATGAGACGGGATGGATTTTCGCCTCCGTTAGAAGACATATTTAAATCCTGCGTCCGGGAATCTCGGCATCTGTTCCTGAGCGAGGACCCCGGCACCTTTCGCCCGTGGCCGCCATTCGTAGGAGTAGAAGTTGTTTGCTCCCAGTGCATTCTGCAGGCCAACATGCCAGGTGAGCGTTCCTCGCTTTATGGGATAGCTCTGCTCCATCCTGAAGTCCATCCGGCTATATGCCGATGCTCGCAATGCGTTGATCTTCGAGAGGTCGTAGACATCCCGGTTTTGCGCTGTGCTCAGGAGAAGATTATCCGGCGTGTAGGGTTTTCCCGAGGCTACGCTGTAGCGGGATGACATCACCATGGTCTTCCCCAGGCGAAGATTTCCTGCGACGTTTGCGACAAAAGGAAGATCGAAGCTGCCTCGACGAAGCACGCCATCCAGTCCTGAGTACCAGCTCCTGGAATAGGTCACGGCACTGGTGAGAGTGAAACGGGAAGACAGTTTGCAATCCAACCCCATTTCGATTCCTCGGGCCACTCCCAGACCTTTGCTGGTCATGGGGAACATGAGAAAAGCCTGCCCAAAGGTGTTCGTGATATTTGCCAGCGAGAGTTGTGGGAAGCCGGAGGCTACCGGATAGTCGGAATAGCGCTTTTGATAGGCCTCGACGGAGATCCGCAGGTGTTGATAGTGCACAGCTTCAAATCCGGCGGTTATATGTCGCGATCGAATCGGTTGCAGTGCAGCCTGATTGTTGAATGCGAGGATGTAGAGTGAGGGCGGAAGCTGGGCGTACTCGGCATAGCCGATGTGTGCGATTCTGCCAAAGATCGGCATCATAAACAGAGCCTTGGGGGTCCATGCCTGGCTCCCCAGGATTGCCCAATGCGAAAACCTCTGGCCAAGCACCAGTTTCATTCCGTGCGGAAGCAGGAGTGAGGCCTGACTATATTCCGCCGAAGAGAGGGTAGAAAAATTGCGATACAGTGACGTTGCGTTCACGGGGCTCGCAGCTTCGCTATAGGGATTCTGGAGTCCCAGCGGTTGATTCAGCCGATAATTCGTCCTGTTTAAAGCTGTCCGGACGCCGGCTGTCAGAGTCAGCCAGGGTTTTAGCTGAAGCATTCCATCGTATTTTGCTCTCGTGATTCCGTCCCTTGTGTCTTCCGCATAGACGGTCGCGTCTGCCAGCAACTGCGCATTTTGCCGTACAGATTGCGATTGCTCCGAATTGGAAAGACTGAGAACTCCGAAGGCTCGATTGGAAAAGATGTGCTGCCAGTTAAGCCCCGTGGTATTTCTCCATCCTTTGTATGCGATGTCATAAGGATTGGTTTGCCATCGATTGTTGGGATTGGGATGGATACGAATGGAGTCCACTCCTGTTAGAGAGAGCCCCCAGAAGTTATTTTTCTCGTCGAGGCGCTTGTCAGCGCGAAACAGACTGTTGCTGTAGACCGGTACGCCATTCATGCCGATATCGTTGGTCAGCAGATTAAGAATGCTTTGGCGTCCGGAGAGAAACATCGATCCGTTGGTACCCCAGGGCCGTTCGATAGAGCCTCCGGCTCCGGCCATCCCCAGTTCCACCTGGGCGTGCGGGGAAGTTCGGCCGTTTTTGGTGGTCGATATTTCAACGACCGCAGAGAGCCTCTGATCAAATTTGCTGTCGTAGGTATCGGTGTGCAAGGTCATCTGCTGAATGGCCTTGTTGTCGATCATGGAGACAAAACCTCCAGTCGTGTCGGAGAGAGACAGCTGATTGATCGATGGCATCTCGATGTTGTCGACGATAAAGAGAGTCTCCTGCGAGTTGCCGCCGCGAACGATGAAGTCATTGAACTTGTCGTTGTCCGAGACAATTCCAGGTAGTAACTGCATGTATCGAGAGGGATCCCCGAATGTGCCTGCGGAGGTTTCGATCTCTTTTGGGGTGATTTTTCTCTCGTAGCCTTCGCTGCTATCTGCCTGCGTCGCAACTACCTTTATTTCCGTCTTTACGATTCCGATCTCCTTTTTCGGAGAAACCTCCGTTGGAGATGCGGATGAATTGGCGGCTAGCGATGCGGGCGCACCGGCGGGATATGGATTCCGCACGGCAGCTGTTTCTGCACACTCTGCAGCGATGTGAAGCGGGTCTTTCGGGCACGTTTTTTCCGTTCGCAACGGACTTGATACTGTGACACGGTCACTCGACGTGCTTGAACTTATCTGTGCCCATGCACCAGGAGACGAGAATAGAAGCGTTACGACAGCACACAAACTACTGGGAAATGAAGGATGGTTGCAGCTCTGCATGAGAAGGGCCCGGCTTTCTATTTGAATTCGTGCGTTAACTGCTCCTTGGGGGAAGTTTGTTGGCTCTCGTCGCAAAATCTCCGCATGTACACCGGCAAAGCACGTTTATCCCCAAAGTGCAAGCGGGCGCGGAAGATCAACAGCTGCATGACTTGCCGAGATTCTCTGACAGTTGTGGAAGGGGGAATTCAGGGTAGAGTGCGAATACTTTCGCTAGAAAAGAGGAAAACATTTTCTTCGGAGCGAAGAGAGCTTG
>DATHJA010000139.1:0-7579 GCA_035316475.1 Edaphobacter sp.
CTTTCGCGTACCCTGCCTCTATATGCCCATCAGCAGCACGCCTTCCCCCACTGCCTTCTTCCCCGCGCCCGAGACCATGGAAGTCCTCATCACCAAGGAGCAGATCGCCGCACGCACCCGCGAGATCGGCGCCCAGATTTCAGCGGAGTACGAAGGCCAGTCCATCGTGCTGATTGGCGTCCTCAAAGGCGCAGCGATCTTCCTCGCCGACCTCGCCCGCGCCATCAAGGTCGACAACACCTTCGACTTCGTCGCCGTCTCCAGCTACGGCCGCGCCCGCGTCTCCTCCGGAGCCGTCAAGCTCATCAAGGACATCGATAACCCCATCGAAGGCAAACACGTCATCATCGTCGAAGACATCCTCGACACCGGCCTCACCCTCAGCTTCCTGCGCCAGATGATGCTGCAGCACAAGCCGGCATCGCTCAAGATCGCCAGCTGCCTCGATAAACCAGATCGCCGCCTCGTCCCCATCGAGGCCGACTACGTCGCCTTCAAGATCCCCAACCAGTTCGTCATCGGCTACGGCATGGACTATGCCGAGCGTTATCGCGGAGTCGAGGACATCCGCCTCTTCCCCGAGGACGCCGCGCACTAGGGCTGTAGCAACGTTCTTCGCGCCTCATCATCAGGCGTCATTCCGAGCGGAGCAAAGCGAAGTCGAGGAACCCCCGCATTCCGCTTTTGCTCCCATGCTGTGTCATCCTGAGCGAAGGCGCCGCCGAAGTCGAAGGACCTGCGGTTCTTACGGCACTACCGCCACCGCTTCTACCTCAAGCATGGCATCCTCACGAAACAACGCCTGGACTCCCGCCAGCGCGCTCGCCGGTGGATGCGCTTTATCGATGTACTGGTCGCGCACCTCTCGCAATGCAACTAGCTTGTCGCGGTTAAGTCCCACAACGTAATAATTCAACTTGATAAGGTCATTGGGACTCGCACCCGCTGCAGCCAGAGCCAGCTTCAGATTGGCAAAGACCTGTGCTGCCTGCGCGTGGAAGTCATCCTTCCCCACCATCTCTCCCTGCTTGTTCAATCCAACCTGGCCCGAAAGAAAGACCATCTTTCCTCCGCTCACCACAACTGCATGGCTGTAGCCCGCAGGCGATGAGATCTCCGGCGAGTTTTTAAACTCGGCCTTCCGCGACTGCGCGAACGCCGACATGCTCATCAATCCAAGTAGCAATAACCTTTCGAGTCGCATACCAACCTCCCTGTTGGAAATTAACTGCACGCGTTGTATGGAACCAGAACGGCGAGTCGAACCGGTACAGGTTTAACCGGAGGAGGGGCAAATTCTCCATATGTCCAACGCAACGATCGAGTCGGATCGTACTCATGCAGATAACAGGCAAAACGGAGCACACCTGTTCCATGCACGCAGTTGATCTGACGCTGGATCAGACTCTCGCCATCTGCAGAAAGCAACGCTTCGTCGTACACGACTTGCATGCGGCGAGGGTCGCCGCTGGAATCATCCTGTCCGAAATCAGAGAGGGAAAAACTGTCGTCAATACCTTCAACCTCGGCTTCAATCAACACAAGCCGGTCGAAATGTTGGCGCGTGTACTCATCATCTCCGGTTATTTGCCACTGCTCCTGATAGGTTTCAACAGGAATCTCGGGACGATAGACTCCTAAGATTCGAATCGTTGGCTCACTCATGCAGGAGCAAGTCTACCAGCCGGGTGCCCCACCTTCGCGACTGCTTTATCGTCGCGAAGGTGGGCAATCACACACTAGCTCGATACCCCTGATTCTTAGAGGTACGCCACAGCGTCGATCTCCACCAGGCTCTCCCGTGGAATGATCGCGGCAACAGTGGTGCGTGCAGGAGGCTCTTTCGCGAATCGCGCCGCGAAGATCTCGTTCATCGCCGCGTAGTCGTTGATGTCGCGTAAGAAGATCTGGACCTTGATCACCTTGTCCATGGACGAGCCCGCGTTCTTCAGCTCCGCCTCAACCTGGTCGAATGCATAGGTCACGCACGAACGAATGTCCTTCGGGTCTGGAGCGCTGTACGACGCCTTGCCCGAGACAAACAGCAGCTCTCCATATCCCACGGCAGGAGAGTAAGGCGGCTTCGGCGTGGCATTGGGATTCGCAGCGAAGATCTTCTTCGCTGCCTTCGTAGCAGCGTGGGCCATCGGAGCAAACAGAGCAGCTCCGCTAAAAGCGGCAAACCAACGACGAGTCATATAGGAAGAACCTCACGAGATGAAAGTAAGAGTGCTTCCTATATTAGGGGCAGCCTGACGCTTTTACCCCTTCAGCCCAAACTCCTCCGCCAACAGCTCATAGCTCTTAATCCGCTTCTTCTGATCCCACACAATCGTATTCACGATTATCTCGCCGATTCCCAGCTCCCCGGCCATCTGCTCCAGCCGCTCCCGCACCACCGCCGGAGTCCCCACAAAGTACCTCGGCCACTCTCCCTCCTCCAGCGGAAGCACGCCCCTCATCGTCAGCTCGCGCAGCGCATCCTCGGGCGAGGCCACCGGCTTGCGCTCCCCCAGCCGAATCCTCTGCTGCAGCAGCTTCACGCTCGAGGCCATAAACTCCGCCTCCTCCTGGGTCTCCGCGCAGATCACTCCCACCGCCACCGTCGCCTCCGGCCTCTCCAGCCGAATCCCCGGGCGGAAGTTCCGTGTGTACGCCTCAATCGCATCCCTGGTCTTCACCGGGCTGAAGAAGTGCGCAAACGAGTACGGCAATCCAAACTCCACCGCTGCCGCCGAGCTCCACATGCTCGATCCCAGCATCCACACCGCAGGCCCCGCATACTTCTCCTCCTGCACCGGAGCCGGCATCGCCTTCACCTTGGCAAACGGATGCGCTGTCGGAAAATCGTCCTCCAGAAACGCCAGCAGCTCCGTCACTTGTTCAGGAAAGTCGTCCTCCATCGCTGTCTTCCGGCTTCGCCGCAGAGCCATCGACTCCATCGGGCCGCCTCCCGGAGCACGCCCGATCCCAAGATCCACCCGTTCCGGATACAGCCCGTACAGCGTACGGAACACCTCTGCCACCTTCAGTGGAGTGTAGTGCGGCAGCATGATCCCACCCGATCCAATCCGGATCCTCTTCGTCTCCGCTCCAATCCGAGCCAGCATGATCTCCGGAGCCGTGCACGCCAGCAGGTCCATCGCATGGTGCTCCGACATCCAGAAACGGTGATAGCCGAGCTCATCCACCCGCCGCGCCAGCGCAATCGAGTTCTGCAACGCCTCGGCCGGCGCACTCCCCTCCGCTACTGGAGATTGATCCAGCACGGAAAGCCGTAATCCCTTCCCTTTACCCGTCATATCTCTATCTGATGATGGAGAATGGTTCGACGACCCTCAAACAATCCCCCCAGCCTCAGACGTGTCATTCCCGACCGGAGCGAAGCGGCGTAAGGGATCTGCTTCTCCTCTACGAAAGTCCCGGACGGATTCCGTCCCAAAAGGATGTCAAGCCCTCAATCTCGTCAAATCATTCCAACGAAAAGAGATCCTGTCTGCCGATTCACCCCGGCCCGATTGGTATACTTAAACACAGAGGCCCCGAATCTTTCGGGGCCTCGACCGCGTCGTAAATACATTGTTTTCAATATTTTGCCTATAAGTCCCGATATAACAAGATCTTACGGTAGAGGTCCACACCTAAGTCATTTGTTTCCAAGATTTTGAATCATTTCGTACAAGGGGACCCCAACCCTGAAGAGAGCCAGAGTTATCGGTCCTGTGATAGAAACAGACCGCGCCGGAAGAACCGGCCCGCAAGGAGAACCATGAGCAGCAGTCAGACCCACCCGGAAGTGCAGACCTACGATTCCAACGCCTTTGCCGCTCACGTTCTCTCCTCTCCACAAAATCTCGCTGCCGTCCTCGACCACACCCTCCTCAAGCCGGATGCCAGTCGCAACCAGGTCCTCCAGCTCTGCCACGAAGCAGCCGAGCACCGCTTCGCCTGCGCGATGGTCAACCCCACCTGGGTCCAGACCGCAGTCTCCGCGCTCCAGGGCACCGGCGTGCCGGTCGGCGTAGTCATCGGCTTCCCTCTTGGAGCAACGCTCTCCGCCTCCAAGCGCGACGAAGCCGCCCGCGTCCTCAAGCATGGTGCCCACGACGTCGACATGGTCCTCAACATCGGCCTGCTCAAGAGCGCGACATCCGCTGACTACGAGCAGGTCAAGCAGGACATCCGCGGCGTCGTCGAGCTGGCGCACGGCAGCGGAGCCATCGTGAAGGTCATCCTCGAGACCTGCCTGCTGAGCTTCGAAGAAAAGCTGCGCGCATCGGAGCTCGCTCTCTCCGCAGGAGCCGACTTCCTCAAGACCTCCACCGGATTTTCCACCGGCGGCGCCACCGTCGACGACATCACCCTGCTTCGCGGTGTCGCCGGCTCACGCGCCGGGGTCAAGGCCTCGGGCGGCATCCGCTCGCTTGCCGACGCCTCTGCCATGCTTCACGCGGGAGCCTCGCGCATCGGCGCCAGCGCGAGCGTCAAGATCGTCCATGAGCTCTCCGGAAATGGTCTCTCACCCGAAACCACCTCCGCGGGTTACTGAAAGAGTCACCTGCGAAGCGAGAAAACGAAGCCCTCACAGGCCCGTCAGTAGTATCATCGGCTCTTCCCATGTCTACCACCAACAAACAACGACGCGGGACCTCCCCCGCCGCGTCCGACCCGGAGGTCGCCCCCGAACATAGCTTCGAGGGAGACTACCGTCCGAGCGCCGACGAGGCGCTGCACGCACCCAATATCCGTGTCGCTCCCGTCCACCAGGTCGAGTTCCTCCACTCCCTGGCCGACGCGCTCAACACCACGCTCGACCTCAACACCCTGATGCACCGGGTCTCGGACCTCGTCCGCGCCGTCATCGACTACCGAATCTTCGCCATCCTGCTGATCAATGACCGCACCCAGGAGCTGTGGATGCGCTTCCAGATCGGCCACACTCCCGAGATCGAACGCACCCGGCTCAAGATGGGCCGCGGCATCGTCGGCCAGGCTGCCCTGCAGCGCCGGACCCTGCGCATCGACGACGTCTCCGAAGAGGAGAACTACATCGAGGCCAACCCCAACGTCCGCTCCGAGCTCGCAGTCCCTCTCATCGTCAAGAACAGGGTGATCGGCGTGCTCGACATCGAATCCGAGATTCCCGGCTTCTTCACCGAGGAGCATCAGCGACTGCTCGAGTTGGTCGCCTCGCGCATGGCCATCGCCGTCGAGAACGCCCGGCTCTACACCCGCGTCTCGCGTCAGGCGCAGACGCTGGCCGTCCTCAATGAGATCTCGCGCGAGATCACCAGCATCCTCGACCTCGACGATCTGCTCGAGCGCATCGGCCAGCTGCTCAAGCGGGTGATCGACTATCAGATGTTCACCATTCTGCTGTGGAACGAGCGCACCCAGCAGTTCGAGCACCGCTTCTCCTCCCGCTACGGCGAGCGAGTGACCCGCGAGCGCACCGTCCCTCTGGGAGAGGGCATCATCGGCACAGCGGCGCAGAACCGCGAATCGATCCTCGCACCCGACGTCCGCAAGGACCCGCGCTACGTTGCCGTAAATCCCGAGACGCGCTCCGAGCTGGCCATGCCCCTGATCTACAAAGGACAGGTGATCGGGGTCATCGACCTGGAGCACACGCGCGTCAACTACTACAACGAGGACCACCAGCGAACTCTCTCCACGCTGGCCGCGCAGGTCGCCATCTCTATTGCCAACGCCCGCCTCTACCAGCGCATCCATGAAGAGGAGCAGCGCATGGAGCGCGACCTCGAGATGGCCCGGGAGGTGCAGCTGCGCCTGATGCCTCCCCAGCCCCCGAAGCTGGAGCGCGCCGAGTTCGCCGCCGAATTCAACGCCGCTCGCTCGATCGGCGGAGACATCTATGACTTTCTCGACTACGGCCCAGGCCGCATAGCGCTCGCCGTCGGTGACGTCAGCGGCAAGGCAGCTCCTGCTGCTCTTTATGCTGCGCTGGTCAGCGGAATCTTGCGTTCGCTCGCGGCGCAGCACCTTTCGCCCGCCGCGTTGCTGGCCGCGCTCAACGACCAGCTCCAGGAGCGGCGGCTCGATTCGCAGTACGTAACCATGCTCGTTGCCATCTGGGACGACTCCAACCAGACCATCCAGATCGCCAACGCAGGCTCGGTGCAGCCGCTGTTTGTCTCCATCAGCTCGAGCGGGTCGCGTACTTCAGTGGATGTAAAGACGATCCAGGCCGAGGGCTTTCCCCTGGGCCTGTTCCCCAACGTCGAGTACGAGGAGTTCACCCTCTCGACCCGCGCTGGCGACCTGATCGTCTTCTTCTCGGACGGTATTCCCGATGCGGAGAATGCTCGAGGCGATATGTTCGGAACCGATCGACTCGCCAAGGTCCTCAAGTCCCAGCGCCAGCCCACCGCAGCCTCGATGGTGGAGGCGATTCTGAAGGCAGTCTCCGACTTCCAGTCCGGCACAGAGCACTTTGACGATGAGACCATCGTCGTGCTGCGCGCGCTTTAGCTATTGGTTGGCGATCTTCGGTTCCACCTGCTTGTAGCCCGCCGGAATCGCGAACTTCGAAGCATCGATCGAGGCCTGAGAGAAACCGCTCATCTGGGTGTTCGACTCCACCAGCACCGCGGGGCCCTGCGCCGCCGAATCTCCGCTGGCGGCAGGAGCGGGCTCAGCCGCCTTCTTCTTGCGGCCGAAGCCACCCAATCCTCCTAGTCCCAGGCTGCTGGTGATTGCCGAGGTCGCGGAGTCTTTCGCCACCTCGCCTGCGCTTGGCATGGCTGGCGAGGTAGAAGCAGGCAAAGGCGCCTCTGAGGCGGCAGGCAGAGGATCGCCGTTCGCGGTCGTTCCCATGCGCATCACCTGCAACACAGGGATGCCCTTCAGCTTGGACATCTCCTTCACCATGTCTGCCATCGCTTTTCCGGCTCCGGGCTGCGAGGCGAACATTGCAGGATTGAGGGATTGACTGAAGACAGTGCCAAGCTTGGCCGCAAAGCGCTTCTGGAACTCGCGAACCTCTTCGTAACCGGCCACCTCCGGCGCAAGCCACATATCGTTGGTAATCGCCAGCGATCCTTTCTGCCCGGACTTTTTATCCGTCGCATCCATCGCCATGGTCAGAATCGACTCGCTTGCGCTGACTCCCGCGACATCTTTGGTCGCACCGGTATTGCGGACCTTTACCTCGAAGGAGAGATCGGTATCCGCCGGCGCGGATTGATCCCCTCCCTGCTGCTCCTTGCTCTTCTTGATCGCAGCATCAATCTGTTGCCGCATCTGCTCGAAGGTCATGGTGGTGTATTGTTTCCGCGTGTGATCGATGGTCGTGATGGTCTCGCGATCAAGATCGACGATCTCGGTCCGCATCGCGTTGGAGCGAACCATGCGATTCCCCTGGATCATCACCGTCGAGACAATAGGCTCGCCAGCCTGCCTTGCCTGTTTGCTGAAGACCCCAGCCATCTTCATCATTCCGACGATCGCGCCACCGGTAATCTGGGTTGTTTCCGTATAGCTGAAATCAGCATGGAGCGCAGTCGGCAACGCTCCTAAAAGGCAGATCGCAAGATACTTGATTTTCATAGGTTTCTGC
>DATHJA010000140.1:0-5259 GCA_035316475.1 Edaphobacter sp.
GCAGCAGCTTGTGGCTGGCGACCTCAGCGTCTGCAGGCGCTTCACGAAGGGTAGGAATAAAGAGTTGCGACCAGCGTTGCATGCGTTCTGTGGACCTTCCAGCTCCTCATTCCGGGAGCTTCTGTTGATCTCACTATTCTATCGTTCCGGCGGCAGGTACGTGGCGGCAGAGCCGGGGGAGAGCCTGTACCGGCACTTCCTTGGATGCCCGTTGCGATGGATCATGCAGTCCTCAGGCACGTCGACGATCTCGATCAGCTCCGCGCCCGCCAGCTCCAGCGTTCTTCGCGAGGCTAGGTTCTCCGGATCGCAGGTGATCCACAATGGATCGAGCCCGACCCCGCAGGCGAGAGGAGACAGCAACCGTACTGCTCGCGCAGCGTAGTGGTGTCCACGGTGCTCCGGCAGAACACCGTAGCCGATATGGCCGGCGTATCGTTCAAGGTGCGGTGTCGATCCCAGGCTCAGACGAATATTACCCAGTATCTGGCGTGTCTCACGATGCACCATGTGGAACTGATACGTCGGCACACGATGCGCTGGGTGCAGCTCGAAGCGCAGCAGCTTCAGCGCGAGCTCTCCATCGTCCTCATGCAGCAGGCCCGGTGCGACGGGCATTGCGGGAATCATCGGCTCGGTCATCGAAGCTCCTGTCAGATCAGCTCCAGCGTCCACAGGTCGTGCAGGTGCAGTACGCCCTCTGCGCGTCCGTCGCGGGCAACGACGATCAGCGAGGTGATCTTCTTCTCCTCCATCAGCGCCAGGGCCGACGAGGCAAACGCTCCCGATTCGATCGTTACCGGATGCGGATTCATGATCTCGCCTGCCGCGTGGTCCAACGCCCGGCCGCCCTCGCGCTCCAGCAGCCTGCGCAGGTCGCCGTCGGAGATCATCCCCAGCAGGCGGCCATCCTCTTCGATCACGGTTGTCATGCCCAGTTTCCTGCGCGACATCTCGTAGATCACCTCGGTCATCGGCGTCGAGGCTGCAACACGCGGCATCGCATCGCCCGTATGCATCAGCTCGCTCACCCGCGCCAGCCGTTTGCCCAGCCGTCCGCCGGGGTGCAGCTCGGCGAAGTCCTCGGCCTTCCATCCGCGTCGCCGGCTCACCTCGAGCGCCAGAGCGTCGCCCAGCGCAAGCATCACCGTAGTGGAGGCCGTGGGGGCAAGATTGTGCGGGCAGGCCTCGGTCGAAACACTCGTATCGAGAACCACATCGCTGGCCTCGGCGAGTGTCGATGTAAGGGTTCCTGAAAAGGTGATCAGCTTATCGGCCAGCCGCTTTAGCAGGGGAAGCAGGCGTAGCAGCTCTTCTGTCTCGCCGCTGGACGAGAGCGCAATGACGGTATCGCCGCGCGAGAGCATGCCAAGATCCCCATGGACAGCCTCTGCCGGATGCAGGTAGTGTGCCGGCGTTCCGGTGGAGCATAAGGTCGCGGCGATCTTGCGGGCGATAATGCCGCTCTTGCCGATGCCGGTGACGATGATGTGGTTCTGGCGCTCGATGGCCTCCAGCAGCAGGTCCACCGCTTGTGTAAAGACCGGGAGCATCGGACCGTCGAGCCGGAGCGAGAGCTCCAGCAGCGCGCGCGCCTCAATGCGGACGAACTCCGAGGGGAGGGTGTGGTCTGCGGAGGTCAGAGGAGTATCGGACATCGTTTCTAAACTTTACCGAATGCTAGCAGAGACAGGGAATCGTTCTCTGTGACCGGATCGAACAGCTTTCCGTCTAAACTAGGAAGACAGGCCAGTGCTGGCAGAGGGCGCGGCCGAAAGGAAGTATAGGCGTGATGCGTCGAGCGTTGGTTCTTGGAGTGATGGTTCTGGGGATTGCCCTGCTACTGTGGGCCGGCTGGCATAATCTGCGTGAGCGCAGGCTGGCGATGCAGAAGGCGCGGGAGAATCAGGTTGTCTTGATCCCGGAGAAACAGGCAAAGCCGGGCGCGGAGGGAGAGGACGAGATGGCTCCCAAGATGCGCGGAAAGAAGGCGCCGGCCTTCGTCCTGACCAATCTCGATGGCAAGAAAGTCTCCCTGGCTGACTACAAAGGGCGTCCGGTCCTGGTCAACTTCTGGGCCACCTGGTGCGGTCCTTGCAAGGTCGAGATGCCGTGGTTTGAGGAGTTCCGCAAACAATATGCATCGCAGGGGTTTGAGATTCTCGGCCTGACCGACGATGCTGACGCGGGCAAGGACGTCATCGCCAAAGTGGCGCAGAAATCCGGCGTCACCTATCCCATCCTCCTGACCGACGGCAAGGTGCAGGACGCCTACGGCGGGCTCGAAGTTCTACCGATGTCGTTCTATGTGGACCGCAATGGCGTCATCGTAGAGCAGACCGCTGGCCTGGGCCCGAAGGAACAGATCGAGGCGAACATCAAGAAGACCATCGCCTCCGGCGCAGTAGCGCAGGCAGGTGGACAGTGATGCGTTCACTTGCGGCTGGAGTCATTCTGCTGGCAACGCTGGCACCCGCGCAACAGGGCACTTTGCCTGTTCCGGGAGCGAAGCCGAAGCAGTACGTCACCTACGCGGCCGACCAGCAGAATCTGGCAGCAGGGAAGCGCAGCGTCATGGAGCTGCAGTTCCGTGTTGCCGAGGGCTACCACGTGAACTCGCATACGCCGAAGTCGGAGTTGCTGATCCCGACCAAGCTCACGCTCGATCCGGCGACAGGCATCAAGGCATCTCCGGCCGAATATCCTGCGGGCACCAGCTATAGCTTCAGCTTCGAGCCCGGGGAGAAGCTGGATGTCTACACCGGCGCCTTCATCGTGAAGGTTCCAGTGGTGGCGGAGGAAGGTCAGCACACCCTCAACGGTGTTCTGCACTACCAGGCCTGCGACAACGCCGCGTGCTATCCGCCCAAGAGCCTTCCGGTCCAGTTGGCAGTTACTGCAAAGTAGCGCGTGCGGATTTCCTCGGTAGGTAGGGCTGCACAATCCTGTAGCAATGGCATGATGAATTGAGAGGGCAAGCGGTAAGGCAATGGAAGAGTTCAGAAGACTGACCAGGCTCCCGGCATATGTATTCAACATAACCAGCGAGCTGAAGGCAGCGGCTCGCAAACGCGGCGAAGACATCATCGACTTCGGGATGGGCAATCCTGACGGAGCAACTCCGAAGAACATCGTCGACAAATTGATCGAGGCGGCGCAGAAGACCCAGACCCATCGCTACTCGCTCTCGCGCGGAATCCCGCGCCTCCGCCGTGCCATCTCCAACTGGTATAAGACGCGCTATAACGTCGACATCGATCCCGAGACCGAGGCCATTGTCACCATCGGCTCCAAGGAGGGGATCGCGCATCTCTGTCTCGCCGTGCTCGACGACGCCGACACGGTGGCCGTGCCCAACCCCAGCTATCCCATCCACATCTTCGGCCCCGTCATCGCGGGATCGCAGGTGCAAAGCATTAATGTGGCTGACGCGGGTGCCGATGAGGTATTGGCACGTCTGGAAGATGAGCTGCCGCGCATGGAGCCGCGCCCGAAGATCCTCATCCTCAACTTTCCTTCAAACCCGACCGCCCAGTGCGTCGATCTCCCCTTCTTCGAGCGTGTGGTCGCGCTCTGCCGCGAGCTTGGCATCTACATCGTCCACGACCTCGCCTATGCAGATATCGTCTTCGACGGCTATCGCGCCCCCAGCGTGCTCGAGGTTCCCGGAGCCAAAGATATCGCCGTCGAGTTCTTCACCCTCTCGAAGAGCTACAACATGCCTGGCTGGCGCGTCGGCTTCATGGTCGGCAACAAGAAGCTCGTCGCCGCGCTCGGACGCATCAAGAGCTACTTCGACTACGGAACTTTTACTCCTATTCAGGTTGCCTCCATCGCGGCCCTCGAAGGTCCGCAGGATTGTGTCAAAGAGATTCGCGATAACTACAAGGCGCGTCGCGACGTTCTCGTTCCCGGGCTTAACAAGCTGGGTTGGCCGGTCGAGCTGCCGAAGGCCACCATGTTCGCCTGGGCAAAGATTCCCGAGCAGTACCGTGCGCTCGGCTCCATCGAGTTCTCCAAGAAGCTGCTCAGTGATGCCAAGGTGGCCGTCAGCCCCGGGGTCGGCTTCGGCGAGCATGGCGACGGCTATGTGCGTTTTTCGTTGATCGAAAACGAAGAGCGTACTCGTCAGGCGTTGCGCGGAATCAAACAGATGTTCAGAAACGGATAAATCTTTTTATATAAGAAAGATATTCGCGTTTCTTCAAGATAAATCCTAAGATTGCACTGGCTGCTTCGGTCAAGGATGAGTAAAAAAGATGGTCCCGCGATCGTTACTATCTCGTCACTAAGGATTCATTCAGGAGTATCATCTAGGACGTGCCGAAATACTCGATCGTTGTTCCTTTCCATAACGAAGAAGACAATGTAACGACTCTTTACGACCGTCTGAAGGCGGTGATGGAACACGTCGGCGAGTCTTTCGAGCTCGTCTTCGTGGACGATGGTTCGCGCGATCGCACCTACCGCCTGCTGGAAGAGATCGCCGCAGTTGATTCGCGGGTTCTCGTCATCAAGCTGCGCCGCAACTTCGGCCAGACCTCGGCTCTGGCCGCGGGCTTTGACCACGCGCAGGGCGACTTCATCCTGGCCATGGACGGCGACCTGCAGCACTCCCCCGACGAGATCCCCAACTTCCTCGCCAAGCTCGAAGAGGGTTACGACGTCGTCAGCGGATGGCGCTCTCAGCGCGGCGACAACTTCATCATGCGCCGCATTCCGTCGCGCGCGGCCAACTGGCTTATGGCTACCCTCAGCGGAGTCAACATCCACGACTTCGGCACCACCTTCAAGGCCTACCGCCGCGAGGTCATCCACAACATTCCGCTCTACGGCGAGATGCATCGCTTCATCCCGGCTCTGGCCTCCTGGTATGGCGCCAGCATCTGTGAGATTCCCATCTCCAACCCCAGCCGCCAGTTCGGCAAGAGCCACTATGGCATCTCGCGTACCTTCCGGGTCTTCTTCGACCTGCTCACCATTCGCTTCCTGCTGAAGTACATGACGCGGCCGCTGCACTTCTTCGGAACCATCGGGGCCCTCAGCGCTTTTACCGGTGGTGCACTAGCCGCATGGTTATTGATCCTCAAGCTGCTCACCGGCCAGCACGTCATGGACATGCATGGTCCGCTGTTCGTCGTGGCCGGGGTGCTGATCCTCGCCGGCGTGCAGATGATCGGCATTGGTCTTCTGGGCGAGCTGCAGGTGCGGCACTTCCACACCGCATCCCATCGGGCTCCCTATGCAGTCGACCGTATT
>DATHJA010000141.1:0-9001 GCA_035316475.1 Edaphobacter sp.
GCTCCTCCGGCAAGGACAAGCCACGGTCGCTCAAGAGCTTTCTTCACCCATATGTCGTAGTGAAGAAGCGCACGGTCATAGCGCTGGTTGAACCATCGCACGAAGCGCTGGAACGGACTGTTCCCTCCGTGATGGCCCACCTCATGATGTGCATTCTTGATAAACGTCGCGCAGTAAAGCGGCACAACCGTTCTCGCAAAGACATAGGAAGCGAACATTGCCAAAACAACCGTCAGCGCGAGAGCCACAAAGAGAAAACGACTCACACCATAAAGGAAGACCACCGGGAAAAACACGATGGCTGTCGTGCAGGTAGCAGCAAGAATTGGCAACGCTACCTCCTCACCACCATCTTCCGCGGCTCGCGCCGCCGCCTTCCCCATCTCCATATGACGGAAGATATTTTCCAACACGACCACCGAGTCGTCGATCAGCCGCGAAAAGGCTAAAGCCAGCCCTCCCAGTACCATCGTGTTGATCGTGCCCCCCATCAGGTTCAACACAAGAAACGCCGCTAGCGCTGATAACGGGATCGACAGCATCACCGCCATCGTCGCGCGGCCGTTTCCCAAAAAAATCAGGATCATCAGGCCGGTCAGCACAAGTCCGATCATTCCTTCGCTGCCGAGGTTCTTCAGCGCCGTCTTCACGAACACCGACTGATCGAACACAACCTGAGCCTTCAGGCTCTTGGGAACATCGAGCAACTTTCCAATCGCCGTGCGAATTCCATTCACGATGGAGATCGTATTTCCGCCGCCTCCCTGCTTCAGAATCGGCAAGTAGACTGAATGCTGACCATCCACGCGCACAATATTCGTCTGAATCGCCGCCGCGTCCTTTGCCTCTCCGACATCGGAGATCAGCAATTGCCCATTCCCCACGCTCTTTAAAGGAGTCTGATTGATCTCCTCCATCGTAGGCATCTGCGCGTTCGTATAAATATTGAAATCCTTCGGCCCGATCCTCACATCGCCTGAAGGCAGAATCGCATTTGCTTCGTTCACCGATCTCACGACGTCCATCAGACTCAACTGATGGGCCTCCAACTTCAGCGGATCCACATACACCTGAATCTGCCGATACTTTCCTCCAAACGGCTGAGGGACCGAGGCCCCGGGAACATTCGCAATCTGGTTTCTCACACTGAACTGTCCCAGGTCATGCAACTGCGTCTCGTTCAGCCCCTCGCCCTTCAGGGTGATCAGGCACACCGGAAGACTCGATGCATCGAACTTCAGCACCACCGGCGGCAGAGTTCCCTGCGGCAGCCGCCTTAGCTGTGCCATTGCAAGATTCGAGATCGTGCCCACCGCGGCGTCCGCATTCGTGCCCGGCTGAAAGTACACCTTGATCAAGCTCACGCCGGTCAGCGATCTCGACTCAATATGATCGATCCCGCTTCCCAGCGTGAAGAACCGCTCAAAAGGATTCGTAATGCTCGCCTCAACCTGCTCAGGAGGCATACCGTTGTAAAACGTCGCCACCACCACAACCGGGATATTAATATCCGGAAACAGATCTACAGGCATCCGCGCCACTGTCACCGATCCCACCACGGCAACGATCAGGCAAAGCATGATGATGAAGAAGGGATAACGAATCGCAAATCCTGACATCGCTACTCCTCCCTTCCGGCCGCGGCCATCGCGCTCGGTTGAGCACCCACATGTTGCCCCGGCTGGAACGAGCCAAGGTTGCCCACAATAACCCGCTCTCCCTCACGCACGCCGTCCAGAATCTGCACCACGTCTGGCGTCTCCAGCCCTGTCCTCACCCGGCGCCTCTCTACTTCGTTGCCCGCATTCACCACAAGCACCGCGGCTCCATCTGCCTCTCGGTCCACAGCCTGCACAGGAACGGTCAGCGCATCCGGACTTCCCGCAATCCCAAGCATCACATCGGCATACATCCCCGGTGTAAGCTTCGACTTCGGATTCGGTACATCTACCTCCACCTGCAAACTGCGTGTCGCGCGGTCCAGCGCACCGGTCGTTCGCACTACTTTGCCCGTAAAGTGATCGCCCGTAGCTTGCACGCGAACATCTGCCACATCACCATCACGCACATATCCTGCTAACGACTCCGGCACCGGAATCCGCAGGCGCAGAACATCTACCTGCGCCACCTTCACCACCGGCATCGACCCCGCATTCGAAGTTCCCGCTTGAATCAACGCTCCCGTATCCGCATACCGCCACGTCACGATTCCATCGAACGGAGCCGTAATCTTCGAGTAGTCAGCAAGCGAGGAATAATGCAACTGCTCTGCCTTTGCCACATCCATCTGCTGCTGCGCTGCCGCCACCGTCGACTTCGCCACCGCCACCTGTGCCTCCGAAGCTGCATCCTTCGCCTCGGCATCATCCAGCTCTTGCTGGGCAATCATTCCCGGCCTCGCGGCAGCAGCCTGCTTCAAACGCTCGGCAGCCATATGCAACGAGTTGTGATCGGCCTCGGCTCGCGCCACCTGGCTCTTCGCCAGGGCAATCTCCTCCTGGCTGTGTCGAACGCCGGCCTCGGCGCCCGTCACCTGCGCCGTAAGCTCAGGGACCTCTAGAGTCGCCAGCACCTCACCAGCGCGCACCCTGTCGCCAATGTCCACATTGATCCGACGGATAAAGCCGGCGACCTTGGCATGCAGCTCAACCTCCTGAAAAGGGATAAACTCGCCTGCCACCGTCAGGTTCTTAGCGATCGGGGCTCTCTTAACAGTCGCAACGGCTGCGCGCGTGACCGCTGCCGCAACATCTGACTTCTCTACATCTTTCTTGCATCCGGAGACAACTCCTGCCACAGAGACAGCACATAAACAAGGCAACAAGCAGCGCCGAGTCCACAGAGACCAGTTCATAGTCAGCTCACTCGCAAATTATTTCGGTTGGGACTTCAAATGACAGCCATCGCCGAAGACACCAGTCCTCGAGGAGAAGAACAAACAGCTTGTCAGGAAGATTTAACGAACAGGAGGAGCTCGGAGCTGAGAGACTCGTACAAACCACGCACGCTGGACCGCAACCGCCGCCTCGCGCTCAAGCCATTCGCCCGCCGCAGGCTGATCCAGCATCATCCATCGTGTTACAGCCGTTAGCAGAAGTAGAGCCGAAACCGCTGCAATCGGATCCGAATCCGCAGGCGCCGACGTCATCGCCGCCGCGGCCTTCGCCTCATGCTGCCACATCTTGCTCGAAGTCAGCGACCGCATCGCGACGCCCTTCGGCTGATACCACGATAACTTCGCCGCAACCGCAAACACGAGCACCAGCAGACACAGCGCCATTCCCGCCGCGCGTGACCACCGCTCCTGTTTCGCTTCGCCGAAGTCCAGAATCATCACCTCTCACCATACCATCCGGATATGGTGGAATCCATGCTTAAGGAGTTAGACCGCCTCCCTAGCGCATTCGTTAGTCCGCAACAACGCCATCGCCATCCCTTCGTGATACTCTTCCGCCCGAGGTCATAGCCATGTCCGTGACACGCCGACACTTCTGTTCTCACACCGCGGCTCTTCTTCTCGCAACACGTCTCCCTGCCCAGACCTCTGCCTCCGGAACCCCCACTCGCCCCAACGTCGCCGCGATCGACCACGACCGCATCCTCTCCGCTGCCGATCGCTTCCTCAGCCAGCCCCCCACGCCGCTTACTACCCTGCCCGCTCCAAACTCTCCCGGCACGCCCCACGACTTCTACTCCGAGCCCGACACCTTCACTGCGCATCGCGACGCTCTTCTCTCCCTCGCCCACATCGTCCCCACCCTCACTGCCGCCTACGTCATCACAAAAGACGAGCGCTACGCCCGCCAGGCCATCGCTCATCTCCGCGCATGGTTCCTCTCTCCCGAAACCGCCATGACTCCCAGCCTCGAATACGCGCAGACCGTTCCTCCCGCAAAAACCGGACGCCCCGAAGGACTCATCGAGGCCGTACATCTCGCCGAGGTCATACAGGCCATCGCCTTCCTTTCAAACTCCGAAGCTCTCTCCCCCGCCGACAACGACGCCCTCACCCAGTGGTTCACCCGCTATCTCGACTGGCTCAACACCTCCCGCACCGCCGGCCTTGCGCGCGACATGCGCGATCACAATGGAGCCTCCTGGATGCTTCAGGCCGCCGCCTGCGCCCGCCTCAATCTCAAGGACGACCGCGCTCTCACCACCTTGCGCCACCAGTTCCGCACTTCCACCATTCGCGCTCAGATCTCTTTCGACGGTACCTTCCCTCGCGAGCTCACCACTCCCAATCCCTACCGCAATACCCTCTTCACCCTCGACATGCTCGCCGCATGCTGCGACTTGCTCTCCACCCGCTTCGAAAGCGTCTGGACCTATGAGCTGCAGGATGGCCCCGGTATGCGCGTCGCCGTCGCACGCCTCTATCCCTTCATCGCCAACCGCAACTCCTGGCCCTACAAGGCCGACGCCGCCTTCTTCACCGAGCTCCCTCTGCGCCGCCCCGCTCTGCTCCTCGCCGCACGCGCCTATGGTCGCCCCGAATACGCCGAACTCTGGCGAACCCTTCCTGCCGATACCTCCAACTCCGAGCTCGATCGCACCTTTCCCATCCGCCAGCCCCTGCTTTGGGTCACCCGTCCTCGCTCGTAGAGAACCCTCGTTCAACATTCCTGTAACCATCAATTCACCATACTGAAACACACCGAACCGTCGGAGGTGAAACCCTTAAGACACAGACACGAAAAGATAGTTTTACCGCGAACTGTAAAAAAGTACGCGATCCACTCTGCGAAAAGTAAATTCTTCAACTTCTTCTCGTAGAGGAGGCTCATGAGATTTTTGCGTATTTTTTTTGTGTTGGCCATTTGTGTCGCAGCCGCATCCGCTCAAACCAGTACAGGAAGCATCACCGGCTTTCTAACCGATAAATCCGAATCCGTCCTTGCAGACGCCAACATCACCATCACCGACGAAAACACGGGCCGCCAGCGAACCACCACAACCAACAACTCCGGGCAGTTCACCGTCGTCCAGCTTCCACCGTCCACCTACACCCTGGAGATCTCCCACCCCGGCTTTTCGACCCTCCAGACCAAGGGCATCGTCCTTCAGGTAGGTCAGGAGGTCAGCCGCAACTACACCCTCAGCGTCGAAAGCGCCGAGACCACAGTTAGCGTCGATGCCGGCAACGTCACCCTTGATACCGATTCCGCAAGAATCGGAGCCAACGTCGCCAGCCGCGAGATCAAAGAGCTTCCCATCAACGGACGCCAGATCTCTCAGCTCTACCTCCTCGTTCCTGGCGCCACCAACACCGGCTCCGGAACCTTCGGAGACATTCGCTTCTCCGGCCGTGCCGTCGAACAGAACATCATCCGTCTCGATGGAATCGAAGCCACCTCCATCATCGACACTTCCCCCGGCAACCTCAACGGAGAGTTGGGCTCTCTCTTCCGCCTCCAGCAGTCCCTTGAAGCCATTCAGGAGTTCCGCATCGACTCCTCCAGCTACCCCGCAGAAATGGGAACCGGCACCGGCGGCCAGATCAGCTTCATCACTCGCTCCGGCACCAACAACTTTCACGGCTCCGCCTTCGAATACCTTCGCAACGACTTCTTCGACGCACGCAATACCTTCAACCGTCGCAACACTCCCAACAACCCTTCCAAGTTCCGTCTGAACCAGTTCGGCGGCTCCTTCGGCGGCCCCATCATGAAGGACAAACTCTTCGTCTTCGCGAACTACGAGGGCCTGCGACAGGTATGGGCTGCCCCGCAGCGCGCCGCAACCCTGAGCAATAACTTCAGAGCGAATATCCCCACCAGCAGCCCTATCTATCCATTGCTGGCCGCCTTCCCTGCCGACCCCTTCCCGAACACTCCCGGCGTCTCCCAACAAACCGTAACTGCCGTCGGCATCAACCGCATCAACGAAGACTTCGGAGCCATCCGCTTCGACTATCACATCAACGACCGCTTCGGTCTATACGCTCGCTATAACATCGATCAGGGAACCTCCACCCAGATCCAGGACGTGTCCCTGAGCCAGTTCGGTCAGGTATCGGTGCCGCAGAACGGCGTTCTGGCCTTTACCCAGGTCTGGACTCCGAGCATCTTCAACGAAACCAAGTTCGGCTATAACGGCATCAAGATGCGTGTTCAGGGCATTGCAGGCGCTAGCCCTAACGCCGATATCAGCCGCGCCCGTATCGCCGTCGCTGGACTTACTAACGTGGGATCGCTCATCAGCCTCTCCAGCTCCTTCAACGGAATCGGAGCGCCTTACACCGGCCAGAGCTTCTCCTACATCGACAATCTCTCCGTCCTCAAGGGAAATCACAACCTCAAGTTCGGTGTGGAGATTCGTCCCATCTCGCTCTATAACAACCAGCTCGGCGGCACAACCTACACCTACAACTCGCTCACTGACTTCGCGGGAAATCGTCCTTCACAGATCGCATTCTACGGCGACCTCAGTGACCTGAGCCCCTTCACCGGACTCAGCGGTGACGCGCAGGTCAAGCAGAACTACTACATTGGCTATGCGCAGGATGAGTGGAAGCTAAGGCCCAACCTTACTCTCAGCTATGGCCTGCGCTACGAATACTTCTCTCCGCTTCACGAAGTCCGCGACAAAAACGTTGTCTTCGATATGGCCGCTGGAACCATCTATCCCAAATACAAAGGCGACTGGTACGCCAGCTCGAAGTTCAACTTTGGCCCGCGCCTCGCTCTCACCTGGGCTCCTGATACCTTCAACGGCAACACCATCTTCCGTATTGGCGGCGGCATCTTCTACGGTCCGGGTCAGACCGAAGATCAGATCCAGCCCGAAGCCAATGACCGCGTACAGCGAACCTTCAGCCAGACCACGGCAACCGGTTATTCAAAGGTCTATCCGATTAATCCGGCCACCGATGTCTATGCCAACTACGACATCAACAGTCCAACCCTCGGCTATCAGCCACGCGCCTATGCTCCCAAGTACAGGGTCCCCGAGCGCGTCACTACCTACACCGCCTCCATTGAGCAGCGTCTTCCCGGTCAGGTCCAGTTCATGATCGGATACGTCGGCTCAACCGGTCGTAACCTCTTCCTCCGTTCCATCACCAACCTCATCACCGGCGTAACCACCAACCCCACCACCGGCGTCGGTACAGCTACCCGTCAGTTTGGCGGCCGCTTCGCCGAGGTCGACTACAAGACCTCCGGCGGAACCGACATGTACAACTCACTTCAGACCTCGCTCCAGCGCCACTTCGCCCGCGGGCTCTCCCTCGGCGCGCAGTACACCTGGGCTAAGGAGCTGGGAACCTCCAGCGGTTCCAACGAAGCCACCACCGCGCAGAATCCCTACAACCTCCGCACCGAGTACGGGCGCGGAACCTTCGACATCCGCCACACTCTCAATGCAACCCTTCTCTACGACCTTCCCTTCGGGCACGCCAAGACCTACTCGCTCTCCGGTCCTATGGACCTGATTGCCGGTGGCTGGAAAGTCGGTGGAATCGTCAACTTCCGTAGCGGTGTCCCAATCGACGTCCTCATCACACGCCCCGACATCGCCTATGTCGGCAACGCTGGAACCTCCATCGCGGGACAGACCTTCGCCTCGCCAGTCGTGACCAACGGAGTCGTCCAAACCACCGCAGTCGTCAACGTCCCCGGAGGCGGCAACACCCGCAATATCCGCCGTCCAAACGTCGTGCCTGGAGTCAATCCCTACCTCAAGAACAGCTTCAACTATCTCAACCCTGCGGCGTTCTCTACTCCCGCTCCCGGAACCTTCGGCAACGCTCGCCGCAACGATTACTCCGGACCCAACCTCGCCCAGCTCGATCTCACTCTCGGCAAGCAGTTCCACGCCACCGAGAGAACCTACTTCGAGTTCAAGGCCGACATCTACAACATCTTCAACCACCCCAACTACGCTAACCCCGGCACCGTCCGGCTAAACCAGACCCTCACCTCCGGAGCGGCCAACCAGCCCGGCGCCCCCTACAGCCAATCCACCGCTGGATCGGCCTTTGGCGTCCTCTCCTCCACCGTAGGCAACCAGGTAGGTATCGGAGCGAACCGTCAGATTCAGCTCTCGCTCCGCGCCAACTTCTAAGCCCCCCCGGGACAGGGAAAAACCAGACCGCTGTCACCGCAACAGGTGGCAGCGGTCTTTTTCCTGCCCGACCGCTTAGGAGCATGGATTCTCCGTGCCGCTGGAACAAAGCCCCTCTGTTCGCACACCCGAAAACCTGTCAAGTCCTGATCCCTCACAAATCAAAGATATAAAACAACATCCACGTTGCCGATTCAGCCCTGTCCCTTTGCTAATCTTAAAGAGAAGGCCCCGAAACTCGGGGCTTCTCTTTTTTACGAAGCAGCATGGAAGTACCAAGCTAACAATAAAAGAATGAAGACTTTGCGTAAAAAGTAGGGGAGGGGTACCCCATACCGGTACCTGTCAGAAGTGGACTCGCAGGGCAAAACTCCATCGCCCTCGGATCGGCCGTTCCCATACCCGCCCGAAAATTCCACCTATCTGTTCGATTCAAACAAGGACAGATGATTCAGCACATTGAACATCTCCGCCCGGAAGTCCGCCCCGACCTGCTCCTAGATCGAATAGATCATGAGCGACCATGGTCCAGCGTTCTTCAAACAACCGCAAATTCTTGCGGTTAGCAGGGATTATATTTCTATCCGAATTTAATCCAGGCAACGAGAGTACTTTGTTTGCGCGGTAGTTGAGATTTCATCAATCATTTCAGATTTACGTATATCCCGGCTTAGCCGAATCTCAATTTATTCGTTTGACAAAGTATCCACTCCGGCATGTATATTTTCGCACGCGTAATAAATACAAATGCATGACTGAAATGGTGCTGCCATGCAAGAGGGCACGTCTTCTGGCGTTGTTGACAGACCCATTTGAAACTTTAGGAGGTCGTAATGAAGCGTCTATTAGTCGTCACGTTTTTCCTGATCTTTTCATCCGCAGGGCTGGCTTTCGCCCAAGCAGTGGATAGACAGCAAATTACGGGTACCGTCAC
>DATHJA010000142.1:0-9020 GCA_035316475.1 Edaphobacter sp.
GTTCAAGGTGACGACGCATGGACGGATTGCGCATGGCAGCATGCCGTATCTGGGGATCAGTGCAATCGATCATCTGACAGATTTTCTGCACGGAGTATCGCATGAGCTGAAGCCGAAGCTGGCGACGCGGAAGACAGAGGTGCCGGTGCAACCGCCGAAGTCCCGCTATGCGAGTATCAATGTGAATGCTGTATTTGGTGGACAGCCGGAAGAGGGAACGCAAACGCCATGTGTTGCGGATCGTTCGGGGGCGATCTTCGATCGAAGGTTTCTGACGGAAGAGTCGTTTGAGCAGGTGCGCGGCGAGATCACAGAGATGTTGGAGAGATACAAGGCAGAGGATCCGGAGTTTAACTACACATTGGAAGACTTGATGGTGGTGCAACCGGTACAGACCGATAAGGACTGCGATCTGGTGAAGACGCTGGCCGGGTGCATTGAACAGGTGGCGGGAACGAAGGCAGTGTTTGCGGCGAGCCCGGGGACCTATGATCAGAAGCATGTGGTGAGGATTGCTAATGTAGCTCAGTGTGTAGCGTATGGACCGGGTTTGCTGGCTCAGGCGCATCTTCCCGATGAATATTGCCGAATTGAGGATATTGTCGCTTCGGCGAAGGTCATGGCATTAGCAGCAGTGCAGTTGTTGGGAGTGGCATAGAGGGCACAAGGCATGAATGTTTATCTCATCGCGCTGCTGCTTTACTCTGTCTTTCTGATGGCGCTCGGCATTGTGATGAGCCGGAAGGTGAAGAACTCGGCGGACTTTCTGGTTGCCGGCCGGAGTCTTGGGCCGGGTCGACTGTTCGCGACATTTCTTGCGGCGAACATCGGCGCGGGCTCGACTGTGGGAGCGACGGGCCTGGGATACCGGATGGGAATGTCGGCGTGGTGGTGGGTGGGGTCGGCATGCATCGGGACATTTCTACTTTCGCAGTTTCTGGGGCCGAAGCTGTGGACGATTGCTAAGGAACATGGGCTGGCAACCCTGCAGGATTACCTGGAGTTTCGTTACAACAAGGCGGTGAAAGCGGTCATCTCGGTGCTCTTCTGGTTTGGGGCGCTGGCGATTCTGGCAGGGCAGCTGATCGCGATATCATGGATTTTGAATACTGTCGCGGGGATTCCGAAGTGGGAAGGATGCCTGATCGGTGGTGTGGTTGCGATTGTGTACTGCACGGCGGGCGGAATGATGTCGTCGTCGTTTGTGAACATGTTCGAGCTGGCGGTGACGATGTCGGGCCTGCTGCTGGCAATGCCGTTTGCGCTGCGCGCGCTAGGTGGGTGGGGACATATGCAGGGTATGGTTCTGTCGAACACCGGGAGCGCGGAGAAGACAGCGGCGCTGTTCAGCATGACAGGAGCGGGGGTGCATCAACTGCTAGCGTGGATTGCGATCCTGGTGCCTTCGTTCATGGTCTCGCCTGGGCTGGTGCAGAAGGTTTATGGAGCACGCGATGTAAAGACGGTGCGGTGGGGAGTCGGCCTGAATTCGCTTGGTCAGGCGATCTTTGCCTTCGTGCCTGCCGTGTTGGGATTGTGTGCGTTTGCAGCGATGCCCCATCTGACGAACCCGGAGCTTGCCCTGCCGGTGGCGATGAAGACACTACTTCCGGAGTGGCTCGGAGTATGGACGCTGGCCTCGATCTTTTCGGCTGAGCTGAGCGCAACAGACGCCATTCTTTTCATGTTGTCGACCTCGCTTGCAGTGGATCTGTATAAGACATTTCTGAATCCGGGAGTTTCGCAGCAGAAGATGCTGTGGGTGAGCCGAATGACCTCCATTGGAGCCGGGATTGTGGGTGTTCTGCTGGCAGCAGTTCTGCCCTCGATTATTGCCGCAGTCTCGATCTTTTATGGATTGATTGCGGTCGCATTATTTGTTCCTGTGCTGGCGGGGCTTTATTCGCGTCGTGTTCTTGCTCCGGCGGCTTTGAGTAGTGTTGTTGCGGCGCTTGCCGCGACTTTGACAACGATACGTCTTACGCATGGAGCCGGTGTGGGAGTGCTCTCTCCGCAAGCTGTAGGTATTCTTACTGCCGGTGTGGTAATGGTTGGATTTCACGTTGGTGCTCCTTCAGCTCCGGCTTCGGAGGCGAGACCTTCGTTGAAGGAGACCGTTCTGTAGAAAGCGATGAAATCTATTTTTGAGGTCGACAATGAAGCGTCGTGAATTTACCCGAAGCCTGCTTGGACTCCCCCTGGCTGCCGCATTGCCGGCTGAGGCCGCGTTTGCCGCCCCGCAGGAACCATTTGCGCTTCCGGAGGGTGGATCGATTACCGATGTTCCGGGTCTGAAAGTTGGGCATCACACGCTGACGACGCGTCCTACGGGATGCACTGTGCTGATTTGCGAGAATGGGGCGACTGCTGGCGTTGATGTTCGCGGATCGGCGCCGGGAACGAGAGAGACAGATTTACTGTCTCCTACTAACTCAGTGCAGCAGGTGCAAGCGATTCTGCTTTCGGGTGGAAGTGCTTATGGTCTTGCGGCCGCAACGGGAGTCGTCAGCTGGCTCGAAGAGCACAACCTTGGGTTCAAGATTGGCAAAGGTGTTGTGCCGATTGTGCCGGCGGCTATTCTTATGGATCTTGGAGTAGGCGATTTCAAGATACGTCCTGGTGAAGAGCATGGTTATAAGGCATGTGTTGCAGCGACGACAGGACCGGTTGCCGAAGGCAATGTAGGTGCGGGCGCGGGAGCGACGATTGGAAAGATGTTTGGGCCGAAGTATTCGATGAAGTCTGGGCTGGGAACGGCGAGTGTAAAGGTTGGCGATACGGGAATCGTTGTCGGCGCCCTGGTTGCTGTTAACGCGGTGGGCGATGTGGTGGATCCGCGCTTTGGAAGAGTGATTGCCGGAGCCCGGGCTGAAGACGGCAAAGGGTATCGCGACTCGATGGAAGCGATCATGAAGGGTTATCGCGTTGTGGTGCAGAATGGCGCGAATACCACGATTGGGGTCGTTGCAACCAACGCTCCCTTTACCAAGACCCAGATGACGAAGATTGCGCAGATGGCGCATGACGGATATGCGCGCGCGATCAACCCCGTCCACACGATGGGCGACGGCGACACCATCTTTGCAATGTCGACCGGGACGGCGAATGTGAAAGCCGATGTAACCGCGATTGGAGCGATCGCCGCAATCGTGATGTCCCGCGCAATTGTGAGAGCTGCAATGCAGGCTACGAGTCTTCCCGATCTTGGCCTGCCGGCTTACCGCGATTACGCTGGTCGCGTCTAGCTCTTATACATCCCGCTGTTTGCCTTCGAAGGTGCCGTATACGACTGGAACCAGGATCAGGGTCAGCAGGGTTGAACTGAGAAGGCCACCGATGACAACGATGGCGAGTGGCCGTTGAATCTCGGATCCTGCTCCCTTTGCGAACAGGAACGGCACGAGGCCAAGAGCGGCAACGGTTGCGGTCATCATGACGGGACGAAAGCGGAGTCGAGCACCCTCAAGAACAGCATCCTCCTGTGACATGCCTTCGCTGCGAAGCTTGCGGATGTACGAGACGAGAACAACCCCGTTGAGCACGGCGATTCCCCACAAAGCGATAAAGCCGACCGAAGCCGGAACAGAGAGGTATTCGCCGGAGATGAAGAGTCCAAGCACTCCTCCGATGGAGGCGAGTGGAAGTACGGTGATAATAAGAGCCGCGAAACGCACCGATTGAAAGAGAACAAAGAGCAGGAAGAAGATCGCCGCGATCGTGATGGGGACGATGATCATCAGGTGATGCATCGCGCGCTCCATGTTGTGAAACTGGCCGCCCCATTCGATGTAGTAGCCGGGAGCAAGCTTGACCTGTTTGTCGACCTTCTGTTGCAGTTCGGCGACGAATCCTCCGAGATCACGATCCTGTACGTTAACGCCGACGACGATGCGTCGTTTTCCCATATTGCGATTGATGAGCGCAGGTCCTTCTTTGACGTTGACGCGGGCAAGGTTGTCGAGCGGGATCAGCGGACCGTCGGGCGAGCTGATCTGCAGCTCCTTGATGTCAGGAACGCTGTCACGGCGGGACTGTGGCAGGCGAACCACGGCTTCGAAACGCCGTTCGCCTTCGTAGATCTCGGTGGCAGCTTTTCCGGCGATCGCGGTTTCAATGATGTCATTTACATCGGCTGCGTTGAGGCCGTAGCGGGCAATGGCGCGGCGGTCTATATCGATGTTGAGGTACTGCTGGCCGCCTACGCGGTCGACGCGAGTATCCTGCGTTCCTTGAATCGTGTTGGCAATGCGCGCAATCTCTCGTGCTTTTTCGACCAGCACATCGAGGTCATCTCCGTAAAGCATGACTGCGACATCGGCACGGACTCCCGAGACCATCTCATCGACGCGGTCGGAGATAGGTTGCGACATAACGAGATTGATGCCTGGGATCGTCGCAAGCTTTTCGCGCATCTCGTTGGCGATCTTCTCCTGAGTGAGATCGCTTGGTCGTTTTTCAATCGGGGTCAGAGAGGCAAGGACGTCGGCTTCGTTGGGGCCTGCGGGATCTGCGGGGGATTCGCCGCGGCCCACGCGTGAGACGACATTTTCGACACCCGGCACTGTGGCCATGATCTTTTGCATGGCCATCTCCATGCGCAGGGATTCCTCGAGAGATATGTTCGGGACTCGATCAGCGTTAGGCGATAGGGTGCCCTCGGCCATCTCCGGAATGAAAGCTGTGCCGAGAAAAGGAAAGAGGCACAACGCGAAGATGAATAGCGCGATGACGGAGAGGACGGTGATTCTGCGGTGTGACAGGGCCCAATGAAGCATGGAGTTATAGGGTCGGCGCAGGACCCTTACCATCCGTGTGTCGTCTTCCGAGCCTCCACGGAGCAAGTAGATGCAAAGGACGGGAGAGAGCGTGAGCGAGAGGAGGAGAGAGATAGCGAGCGCGATGGCGATTGTGTAGGCAAGCGGAGCGAACATCTTGCCTTCCATTCCCTCAAGGGTCATGAGCGGCAGGAAGACGAGAATAATGATGGTAACGCCGAAGAGGACTGGAGTTGCGACTTCTCCTACGGCGTCAAGGACGATATGCATCTTGGCTTGCACGGATTTGACCTCGTGCCCGTGGTGGCGCGCGTGGCTCAACTTTGCGAAGACGTTTTCGACGACGACAACGGAGCCATCCACCATGAGTCCAATGGCGATGGCGAGGCCACCCAATGACATCAGGTTGGCTGAGAGGTTGATCCTGTTCATCACCAGGAAGGTCAACAGCGGAGTTACGAGAAGAGTCGCGCCGACGATCAGGCTTGAGCGAAGATCTCCTAGAAAGAGGACGAGAACGATAATGACAAAGACAATTCCTTCTCCAAGAACCTCGGTGACGGTGTGAATGGCAGCATCTACAAGCTGAGAGCGGTCGTAGTAGGGTTTGATTCGAAGGCCACCGGGGATCATGTGCTTCGAGTTGATCTCCGCGACGCGTTCTTTGACGCGACTGACAATCTCTTTGGCGTTTCCACCAGTCATCATCAGAACGACACCGCCGACAGATTCGGTGTAGCCATTCTTGATCATTGCTCCGTAGCGTACGGCGGTACCGAGACGAACTTCCGCTACATCACGGATGTAGACTGGCGTTCCGCCGGATTCCTTGAGCACGATGCCGCGGATGTCATCGAGGTCGCGAATGAGGCCGATGGCGCGGATGAGGTACTGTTCGGCATGTTGAGGAAGAATGCCTCCGCCAGCATTCGCATTGTTATGCGCGAGCGCATTTCTCACATCCTGAATGGTGAGCTTGTAATAGCGAAGCTTCTGCGGATCGACGAGTGTCTCGTATTGTTTGACGTATCCGCCGGTGGAGTTGATCTCGGCCACGCCCGGGATGGAGCGCAGAAGCGGACGCACGACCCAGTCCTGCACGGTGCGGCGCTCGACGAGTTCTTCCTTTGTCAGCGGCCGCTTTCCATCATCCGGGCGCTCAAGAGTGTATTGGTAGACTTCACCGAGCGCGTTTGTGATGGGGCCCAGAATAGGCGTGACGCCTTCGGGCATGCGATCACGAAGCTCGCTGAGACGCTCAGACACCATTTGGCGCTCAAGATAAAGGCTGCGCCCATCTTCGAAGACAAGGGTGATCAACGAAAGGCCGGGCTTGTTGAGGGATCGCATGTCGGTCATTCCGGGCAGGCCCGTCATTGCGATTTCAACTGGGATAGTGATGAAACGCTCTACTTCTTCAGGAGATTTTCCCGGAGCTTCGGTAGCGATCTGGACCTGGATATTCGTGACGTCCGGAAAGGCATCGACGGAGAGATGCTGCGCCGCATTGACCCCGAAGCCTACCAGGGCTACAGCAACGACAACCAAAATAAGGCGATGCTTCAGCGCACCATGAACGATGGACTGGAGCATTGCTATTCTCCTCCCTTGATGGCGTTTTGCTTCCGCTGATTGTTGAGATGGAAGGCGCCATCGAGCACAATCTTTTCACTGGGACTCACACCACTTTCGAGCACGCGATTGTCACCGCTCTCGAGGCCAAGGGAGACCTCGCGCAGGATGAACTTTACGGGTTCGATCTGGACAAAGACGTAATCCTTGTTTTCTTCGCGGACGACGGCGGTGGAAGGGATGGTTGTCTTGCGTTCCGTGGCATCCAGAAAGGTCATGCCAGCAAGCATGGCGGGTTTGAAGATGCCGTGTGGGTTTGGAAGATCCATGCGAACCTGCACCGTGCGCGTGGCTGGATCAACAATGGGAGAGACGTAGGAGAGTTTGCCCTGAACGTTCTGGTCCGGAAGGGCCGGGATCTTTACGATGACGTCCATTCCTTTATGCAGGTGTCCCGAGCTTTCTTCCGGAACATCGGCGATAACCCAGACATTGGACAGATCGGCCACCATGAAGGCGATCTCGGCGGGTTGTACGATCTGGCCGAGCGTAACTTTGCGCTCAAGAACGGTTCCACTAATGGTCGACAAGATCGGATAGTCCGCATTGAGCTGACGAGTGCTCTCGAGCCTGCGAATTGCGGTGTCGGACATCCCCAGGCCCCTCAGTTGCGTACGAAAGGCGTCTGCTTCTGTCGAAGCCTGAAGCAGCTCGGCGCGACGACGCTCCAACTCGGCAAGGCCGATGACATCGGCCTTGACAAGCTGTTCGGCGCGCACGGTAGCTTGTTCGGCAAGTTTTTCCTGAGAAAAGGCTTTGACGAAGGAGAACTGCGTGTCTGAGAGATCTGTGCTGTGCAACGTGGCGAGAGCCAATCCCCTTTGAATGTACTGCCCTTCGAGAACGAGTAATTTAATGATTCGGCCTGCGACTGGAGATCCGATACGGGCGATTCGACTGGCATCGGTGTCGATACGCGCGGAGACCTGTAGAGATCCGGCAACGTCCAGAACCTTCGGCTCACCGATCATCAACTGTTTAGCCAACGCTGGTGTCACGCTGATCACGTTCGGGTCCTGCTCGGGTTTCTCGGCGGGAGAAGGCGTATTTTTTTTGCATCCGGCAGCAAGCAGCAGAACGGCAATGAATGCCAGTGTGCAGCGAGCGAGAGAAGTTGTGGGCTTTCCTGTCTTCAATGCTTTTCTCCAGAGGGAACGACACCAAGTTCTTCAAGATCGACGAGGGCAGCCTGCCGCGCAAAACGCGCATCCAGCAGGTCGCCGCGAACGCTCTGTAACACTCGCTGCGCATCGAGTACTTCCACGATGCCTCGCTCTCCAAAGCGATATGCAGCCATGGCTGCATCGACGGCGCTCTCTGCTTCATGCATCGAACCAGCCTGAAGTGAAGTTGCCTGTTGATCGGCGAGTTGATAGCTTTCGTAAGCGCGCTCGAGCGCAGAGGTCAGCTCCAGCTGCCGCTGATTGCGAATGGCCGCTGATTGACGGATGGCCGCCTGCGAATCGGCAATCTGTCCGCGATGCCTGTCCCAGAGCGGAAGAGGAACGTTGACTCCAAGACGCCAGAATGTCAGGTCAGGCTGCTTCTCCCATTCCCCGTAGAAGGTTGGTTGTGGCACGCGCAGGGATCGTTGATGGTCGAGCTCGGTCTGGGCTTGTTCAATCGCGGTATTGGCCTCCGCGATGACGGGATGATCTCTGAGGACCTGAGTACGAAGCTCATTCAGGGGGGCAAGGCGCACGGGAGGCTCGAGATCTCCCCGTGGGTCGATCGGGACATCAGGAGGACCTGCGATAACGGCTCGAAGCACGGCGATCGCGTTGGCTAGATTGATTTGTGCGCTGCGGACGGCGAAGTTCGCTCGAGCTAACTCGGCTTCGGCGCGGGTCAGCTCAAGGCGTCCTTTTTCACCGACCCTGACTTCTACTTCGACACGATTGCGAAGGCCCTGCACAAGGGCAAGATTCTCCCGGGCATATTCGACCTCATGTTTCCAGCGGAGAGCTTCATAGAAGGCATTCTTGACGCTGGCGGTAACGGAGAGCCGTTCGCTGTCGCGCTGATAGCTCTGCCCGGTTCTTGCAAGATCGGCAACCGTGCGGCGCAGAGCGCGTTCCCGAGGAATCTCGATGGTTTGAGAGGCGGCGTAGTGCTGTAAAAGCCCCGGTATGCCTGGAGTGGGGATGTTCCGTGCACTCTGTTTGCCTGCATAGAACTCAACGTTGGGGTTCGTATAAGCGCGCGCAATTTGGGTGGTTGCCGTTGCTCTATCGAGCAGTGCGTTGGCCGCATGCAGGCGTGGGCTACTACGGTCGGCCATTTTAAGGGCTTCATCGAGAGTGAGAGGGACCGCTGAAAGCTGTTCCGTAGGCGTTGGAGGCGGCAGAGAGTCGCTCTTTGGGTCAGGCTGTTGCGCCGTCGCAAAGCGAAGAGAGAACAGGAAGACGATCAAAAACCATCGCAGATGCACGTTGAAGGGAAAGCAATCAAGCGGCCAAAGCGAACAGGGGAAAATCGACGACATTCAACGATGAAACGTCCCAATTGGTACAGTTCGGAGCTGGATAGTGTCCCTTATGGTGCAGGTGTGCGTGATCATCCGGTAGTTTTTCATGGTTTGCATGATGGAGATCGAATTGCAATTGATCCCTC